>NCGI01000277.1 GCA_002256925.1 Polaromonas sp. 28-63-22 | reverse complement strand
TCCCACTTGGCGCGCGCCACCATGTCGCCGAAGCCGGGTTTCTTGTCGGTGTTGTCGCCGCTGCTGCCCTGCTTGTACAGCGCATAGATCTTGAGCAGCGTGGCGTTGTCGGGGCGTTCGCTGAGGTTTTTCGAATCGGCCATGGCCTTGTCGAAGGCGGCTTTGAGGTCTGACATGTCGAGGCTCCTTGAAAATGAATCTGCCCCCGGCGGGCCTGGGGCTCTGCTTGGGGTATGTGCCCGGTATCTTAGAACTTGTCCGGCAATAATTTGGGGTCCAAATTATTGCCGAACAAGTTCTTGGCCATACTTGCCTGCAAAATGATGGCCTTGCCTTGATCGAGGCAGGTACCGATACCGATACAGACAGGGAACGTTCATGGTCACACGCGTGAAGGCTTCGGCCGGGGGGGCGACATCGGCGCGGGCAACGGCCCGGCAGGCTGCGCAGGATGTTGCGGGCAAGGTGCAGCGCAACGTCAGGCGCGCGGTGGCGGGCACGCTCGGGCTGGTGGGCGAGCGCATGACGAAGGTCGATACCGCCTGGCTGCGCATGGACTGCGATGCCAACCTGATGATGATCGTCGGCGTGTGGCAGCTCGCCCCGGGCGTGAAATACGCGGCGGTCTGCGAGCGGATTGAAAACACCCTGCTCAGGTACGACCGTTTCCGCCAGCGGGTGCTGGAAGACGCGGGCGGTGCGACGTGGGTGGAAGACCGCAACTTTGACCTGCGCAACCATGTGGTGCTGGAGAAGCTGCCGAAGGTCGGCAAGGGCCACCAGCAGGACGCGCTGCAGGACCGCGTGGCTGCGCTGGCCACCCAGCGCCTGGACCCGAAACGCCCGCTCTGGCAGATCCACCTGATCGAGGACTACACCGGCCCCGATGGCATCAAGGGCAGCGCCATGATCGTGCGCATTCACCACTGCATCGCCGACGGCATTGCGCTGATTTCGGTGACGATGTCGCTGGTCGATGGCGGTGTGGCGCCGCCCGGGCGTGAGGCCAGAACCGCCAGCGGTCAAAGCGCCGCCCACAGCGCCGAGGACTGGATCGCCGACACCCTGCTCAAGCCGTTCACCGACATCACGGTCAAGGCGCTGGGCGTGATGGGCGAGGGCGCGGCGCGGTCGCTTGGCCTGCTGGGCGACCCCGAGGGCATGAAAGATGGTCTGGAGAAAGGACTGGGAAAAGGCGTCAGCAACTCGCTGGACATGGCCAAAGTGCTGTTCCAGGTGCTGTCCGATTCGGCGGCACTGGCCCTGATGCCCGACGACTCCAAAACGCGGCTCAAAGGCAAGCCGGGCGGCACCAAGAAAGTGGCCTGGTGCCCGCCGATTCCACTGGAAGAGGTCAAGGCGGTCGGCAAGGCGCTCAATTGCTCGATCAACGATGTGCTGCTGAGCTGCGTGGCGGGCGCGCTGGGCGAGTATTTGAAGTCGCTGGGCGACGATGTGAAGGGTCAGGAAATCCGCGCCATGGTGCCGGTCAATCTGCGGCCGCCCCACCAGCCCCACGACCAGGCGCACACGCTGGGCAACCGCTTTGGCCTGGTGCCGCTGGTGCTGCCGATTGGCGTGGACAACCCGGTCGAGCGCGTGTATGAGGTGCGCCGACGCATGGCGGCGCTCAAAGGCAGCTACCAGCCCCTGCTGGCTTTCAGTCTGCTGGCGGTGGCTGGCCTGCTGATCAAGCCGGCGCAGGATGTGATGCTCAATCTGTTTGCCAAAAAGACCACGGCGGTGATGACCAACGTGCCCGGTCCGCGCGACAAGCTGAAGTTCTGCGGCTCGACGCTGGAGCAAAGCATGTTCTGGGTGCCGCAGTCGGGCGATGTGGGGCTGGGCGTGTCGATTCTGAGCTACGGCGGCGGGGTGCAGTTCGGCGTCATCACCGACAGCGTGCTGTGTCCGGAGCCGCAGCGCATCATCGACGAGTTCTTGCCCGAGTTCGCCAGGCTGTCCATCGTGACGCTGATGCTGCCATGGGGCGAATCAGCCTGAAATTTCCGGGTTTTTGGAACGTTTCAGGGCTGCAGCCCAACAAATACCTGCGCGAGCAGCTATGAATTTAATAGCGAGACGCCAGCGCTTGCTCATGCCGGTGCGAGGCGATTTCAAGCAGGCCGTCAAAAATCAGGCTCTCCACCAGCTCGAACCGGACCGACATGCTGGGCGCCATCTTCCAGCCCGCGCCGCCCGTCATGATGCACTCGGGCACCTCGCCGCAGTGGCGCCTGACGTTGTCGATCATGCGCTGGACCGCGCCGGCAATGGCAAAGGTGCCACCGCTGGTCAGTGCGTCGCTGGTGTTGGTGGGAAAGTCGCGCACATCGCCGGTCGGCACATGCAGCCCGGCGGTGCCTGACTCCAGCGCGCGCAGCATGATGCCGTGCCCGGGCAGGATGATGCCGCCCAGAAACCGGCCCGACGCGTCGAGGGCCTCCACCGTCACCGCCGTGCCGACCATCACCACCACGCAAGGCTTGGTCACGCCCCGCGCCAGCAGGAGGTGCCGTGCGCCGATCATGGCCACCCAGCGGTCTGCGCCCAGACGGGCCGGATGGTCGTAGCCATTGATGACGCCGGCCTCCCGCGCGCTGGAGACGACCCAGCGCGGCGTCACGTCCCAGAGCTCCATCTGCTCGGCAACCCGCCGTTTCACGGCGTCGCCGGCGACGATGCAACCCAGGATGGACTGCGGCGCCGGCATGCGGCTCCATTCGTCTTCGGCCAGCTTGTCGATGTTTTCCAGGAACACGGCGCCATGCTCGAGCAGCCGCGCGCCCGCCTTCGCCGCGTCGTCGCCTAAACGTTTACCTGTAGGTTTCGGGACGCGACCCGGCGGTCAAGGCCGCAGGGTGGGGCTGGTTCGCGGTTCAGATCAGTCCGAACCAGCACGCGCGCTGCACTGCGGCCAGCTTGTTGTCGACCTTGAGCTTGGCCATGGCATTGGCCAGATGGAAATTGACGGTTCGTTCACTGCACAGCAGCAGCGTGCCGCTCTCCCGCGCAGTCGAGCCTTGAAAGGCCAGGCTCAGGCATTCCAGCTCACGCGGGCTCAGCGGGCTGCGGACGTCGGCCAGCGCGCGCTTGAGCAAGGGCCAGATATTGAGCGCCGACCAGGCCAGCAGCGCCGCCTCGCTGCGGTCGTGCCACTGCCGGGGGCTGAACAGGTAGCATTCGAAAGCGCGACCGACGGCCAGCGGAAAAGCAATACGCACCACGCTCTGGTAGCCGTGGGCCAGCCACAGGCGGCGCCAGCGGCTGAGATTTTCGAAGGCCGACTTGGAAATATCCTGCCACGCCACGAGCGGCGCATCGGAGTCGCGCCAGGGCGTGCCGAAATCCCGGCTCTCGGCCAGCGCCTCGGCCGCGTCCAGCAGGCGCGGCGGATGCAGCGATAAAACAAAACAGGGACAATACAGCAAAGGCCAGCCACGTCCCGCAAGGGTCGGAACTTATGTTGGAGTTTGCTCAATTTGATGAACGCCCGGATCCAGTCATGGCTGTCTCGCCACGCGATGGTGCACTGGTTGGTCGAGCCTCTGGTGCCGATTCTGCATCCGTCGCCGTGGCGCCTGCGCCTGTTTGGTCTGGCGCTGACCTTGGGTCATCCCCTGTTCGGATGGATCTGGACCGACGTGATCCCCCAGCGCTACGAAAGCTTTGGGCTGCGCGCGATCATGAGCGCCCTGGGCGCGGTGCTCATGCTTCCCTGGATCACGAACCACCTGGCCAGCGCCACCACACGCTTTGTGGTGGCGCTGATTGCCTGGATTGAGCTTCCCCTTTTCTTCAGCTGGATGTATTTCAGCAACGGCAGCGGCGTTGCCTGGCTGGCGAGCGTCAGTGCCATGATCCTGATTTACTACCATTTGACGGACTGGCGGATAGCCACCGGGGGGCTG
>NCGI01000276.1 GCA_002256925.1 Polaromonas sp. 28-63-22 | reverse complement strand
TTCTTGTCGCCGGTCTTGTTGTCGGTCAGCCAGCGGGTGATTTGCTCACGCGACGCGGGCGACAGGGCAGGGCCGATCACTATTTTCTGCATCGTCTTCAGCATCGCGTCTGGCGTGGTGGTGTCTCGCGGGTCGCCGGGCGTTGCTTCATTCAGGTCGGGCTCGATGCGGTCAAGGCGGGTGAATTCGTCGCCCAGGCTGCGGGCATAAGCCGTCAGGCCCGGTGGGCCGCCGAAGCTCTTGAGCAGCAGGTTGCCGGCGGCGTTGTCGCTGAGGGTAACGGCGGCGTCGCAGAGTTCGGCCACCGTCATGGGCACGCCGCCCACGCGCGGCTGGGTGGCGGGCGCATACGGCACGATGTCGGATGCCTGCACGGCGATGCGCCGACTCAGTTGCTCTTGCCCCTGGTCAACCCGTGACAGCACCAGCGCAGCGGCGAGGAACTTGAAGGTGCTGCACATCGGAAAGCGTTCATCGCCGCGGTAGGCGTAGGCCAGGCCGGAATGGGTATCAAGCACCGAGACACCCAGCCGGCCGCCGCTGTCGGTTTCGATCTGCCGGATTTCTTTTTGAAAGCGGCTCGCTTGCGCGGAAGAAGGCGCGTTGCGTGCGGCGCCCATGCCTTGCGCACAGGCAGTCGTGAGTCCAGCGGTTAAAACTGCTGTGGTGGCCGCGCTGGCCGAGTGAATAAATCTGCGTCGCTTCATGTTTTTCATTGGAGCAATTCTGGACAGAAATGCAGTTGCTCGCGTGGTCGAGCCACATGGCCATGCTTTGGATTGGGCCCCAGGCGTTGCACGACCCTGATTTCAGTCTCTCTCCAACACCTTGCGTGCCTTTGTGAAGCCTGTGCGCGCCAGTCGATCAGGCCTCGCCCGAACCACCCAACGCACTCAACTGCCCCGAATCAAGCTGCTCCAGCAGCAGGCGCACGGCCTCGGCGTTTTGCGCGTCTTTCGCGTCGACCATCGCATCGATCAGCACATGGCGAATGTTGGTGGCGGTGATCAGTTCCATGTCCCAGGTGGGGAACATCCGTTCGCGCACTTCTTCGGTGGTGCTCAGCAACACGATGTTTTCGTGGCGAGCGTCGGTTTTAATCGTGGTCATTAACTCCGTGACGTTGTCGCGCGGGCCTTCAAGCCACTGGAAGAAGATGCCGCTGCCGAACACCAGCAACCCGGTGATGCCGCGCACCGCGTTGTAGCGCCGCGACGTGGCGATGATGTGGTCTACCGCAGCCGCGTCGACGCCAGCGGTTGCGCGGCTGCAGTAAACGATGTTGTACAGCAGCGGAAAACCATGGCCTGACGTCGGCTCATCGCCATGCGCGCCTCGGGCGCGCGAAGTGGCGATCACGGGCTTGTCTTTCCAGAAAATCCCCCGCAGATTCGCCTGCGTCAAAGAGTGCTCGGCGGAAAGCTCTCGGGTGCGTATCCGGATGGCTGCTGCCGCCGTCGGCAAATTACCCATATGCAAAAACCGGACCGCCTCGGGGCGTCCTGCAAGCTGCAGTCGCGTCGCCACCTCGGCCGTCTCCGCGATCAATCTCCCTTTGCGCCAGACCTTCAGCCGGTTCGCCCGCAGCCGGATCGCTTCCACCGCATCGCGCGCCTGCAGCAGCACAAAGCTGGCATCACAGCCCGCTTCCAGCCCATAGCCTTGGAGGTGCATCACCTTCGCAGCGTTAACGGTCACTGCGTCGAAGCATTGCCTGATGCCTTTCTGGCTCGTCATCTGCGCCACATGCAGGCCCATGTGGGCGACTTCGAGCATGTCGCCGGAGCCCATGCCGTACCACGGGTCCATCACGCAGTCGTGGCCGAAGGCGACGTTGACGCCTGCGGCCATCAGCTCGGGCACGCGGGTCATGCCACGGCGTTTGGGGTAGGTGTCGTGGCGGCCTTGCAGCGTGATGTTGATCAGCGGGTTGGCGATGACGCTGACGCCGGCCTCACGAATCAGTGGAATCAACTTGCTGACGTAGTAGTTGTCCATGCTGTGCATGGAGGTGCAGTGTGAGCCGTTGACGCGGCCCTGCAGGCCCAGGCGATGCGCCTCGAACGCCAGCGTTTCGATGTGGCGCGACAGCGGGTCGTCGGACTCGTCGCAGTGCATGTCCACCAGCAGGCCGCGTTCGGCTGCCAGCTCGCACAGCAGTTTCACGCTGGCGGCGCCTTCCGCCATCGTGCGTTCGAAGTGCGGAATGCCGCCAACCACGTCCACGCCTTTGGCTAGCGCACGCTTGAGATTTTCGACACCGCCCTTGGACCGCAGCACGCCGTCTTGCGGGAAGGCGACCAGCTGCAGGTCGATATAGGGCGCGACCTGCTTTTTCACCTCCAGCAACGCATCGACGGCCAGCAGGCTTGCATCGCTGGTGTCCACATGGCTGCGAATGGCCAGCAGGCCCCTGGCCACGGCCCAGTCGCAGTAGGTGAGGGCGCGTTCGATGAGGGCGTCGGCTTTGAGCGTGGGCTTCAGTTCGCCCCACAGCGCGATGCCTTCGAGCAGCGTGCCGCTTTCGTTGATGCGCGGCAGGCCATAGCTGAGCGTGGCGTCCATGTGGAAATGCGGGTCCACGAACGGCGGGCTGAGCAGGTAGCCCGCAGCGTCCATCGTCTCATGGGCCGGGGCGCTGAGCGGGCCTTCGGCAACCTGGGTGATCTTGCCGTTTTGCACGGCGACGGACATGCCCGTGCGGCCGTCGGGCAGGCTGGCGTTTTGAATCAGCAGGTCGAGCATGTCAACGTTCTCCTTTGCGGTACGGTTTCATCAACGCCTGAGGATAAGCTTTCGGCCAGTGTGAAATGCTGGCGCACCGTGCCGATGCCGGCTGCGAGGGCGGCCCTGGGTGGGTCAAACCAGCTGTTGATGCAACGGAC
>NCGI01000030.1 GCA_002256925.1 Polaromonas sp. 28-63-22 | reverse complement strand
GGCAGATCCAGAAGATTGGCCAGAACGCGCAAGACTTTCCAGGCCGGCCGCGTATCGCCCAGCGGTTTGACAACCGCATGAAAGCTCTGCACACGTCCCTCGGCGTTGACGAAGGTGCCTGGTGTTTCGGTAAACGGCGCGATTGGCAACAGCACGTCGCTGAATGCCATGTTGGCCTTGAACGGGCTCAGTGTCACAACCATCTGCGCCTTGTTGAGCGAAGCGATCGCCTGATCGCCTTTGGCCGAATCGAATGCAGGCTCGTTACCCAGCAGCACAACGGCTTTCAGTTGCCCGTCCAGCATGTGTCCCGCGTGCAGGCCATTGGGACCCGGCCAGGCCCCCACCAGTTGCGCGCCCACGGTGTTGGCTGCTTCACTCAGATAGCCGACGGAAGCGCCGGTCTGCGCACCAATCCATTGCGCCAAGGCAAGCAGACTGGACGCGCTGGCATGGTGCGCCGCCGCGTTACCCAGCAAAATGGCCTTGCGCTCGCCGCCCAGCAACGACTTCGCTATCGCTTGCGCCGCATCGGTGGCCTGCCCTGCAGCAGGCGCCGCAACACCCTTTTCGCGTGCAATGGCGGCCGCCACATCGGCAAGCGACTGCGCCCACCCGTCCGGGGCCACCATGACGGCGTGAGCTAACGGCATGGCCCAGGCATCCGGCGAAACCAATTGCGCTATTGAATTAATAGCGCTTACCGCACATCCCTTGCGGGCTGCCTGGCGAACTCGCTGTGCAAACAAGGGATGGTCCTTGCGCAGATTGGACCCGACCACCAGCACCCGCTGGAGTTGGGACAGCGAAGCGATCGACGTGCCAAGCCAGCGCACCGAAGCAGACGGCGCGAACTCGGCGTTGCGCAGGCGGTAGTCGATATTTTCGCTGCCCAGCCCGCGCATCAGCGTGGCGGCGAGGTACAGCTCTTCAAGGGTGCTGTGCGGACTTGCCAGCAGGCCGATGCTGTCTGCGCCATGGTCGGCCGCGATCTGTCGCAGTCCATTGGCGACATATTCAAGGGCTGTCTGCCAATCGACCGTTTTCCACTCACCACCCTGCCTGATCATCGGGCTGAGCAGGCGTTCGTCACTGTTCAGGGCTTCGTAGGAGAAACGGTCACGGTCAGCAATCCAGCACTCGTTGACGTCCTCGTTTTCGAGCGGAACCACGCGCATGACCTTGTTGTTCTTGACCTGAACAATCAGGTTCGCACCGGTGGAATCGTGCGGGCTGATCGACTTGCGGCGTGACAGCTCCCACGTGCGGGCGCTGTAGCGAAACGGCTTGCTGGTCAGGGCTCCGACCGGACAAATGTCGATCATGTTGCCAGAGAGTTCCGAATCCACCGACATGCCGACAAAGGCTTCGATTTCAGCGTGCTCTCCGCGATGGGACATGCCGAGTTCCATCACGCCAGCGACTTCCTGTCCGAAGCGAACGCAGCGTGTGCAATGGATGCACCGACTCATTTCCTCCATGGAAATCAGCGGTCCGACATCCTTGTGAAACACCACGCGCTTTTCTTCCTCGTAGCGCGACTCGCCAGCACCATAGCCGACGGCGAGATCCTGCAGCTGGCATTCGCCGCCCTGGTCGCATATCGGGCAATCCAGAGGGTGATTGATCAGCAAAAACTCCATCACGCCTTTCTGGGCTTTGATGGCTTTGTCATTGTGGGTGTGAACAATCATGCCTTGCGTCACGGGCGTGGCGCAGGCAGGCATGGGCTTGGGCGCTTTTTCCACATCCACAAGGCACATGCGGCAGTTCGCAGCAATGGACAGCTTCTTGTGGTAGCAGAAGTGAGGAATGTAAGTGCCGGCTTTTTCAGCCGCATGCATGATCGTACTGCCTTCCAGCACGTCCACTTTCTGTCCGTCGAGTTGAATTTCAACCATGTGTTTTCTCTGCGCGATCAGACCTGTTCGGCCTGAGGTGTCTTTTGAGGGATCATGGCTTCAAACTCATGACGGAAATGTTTGATCATGGCGCGAACCGGCATCGCAGCGGCATCGCCCAGCGCGCAAATGGTGCGCCCCTGAATGTTGTCAGCCACCGAGTTGAGAAGATCCAGATCGCTCGGCTTGCCGTGCCCGTTATGGATTCGGTCCACCATGCGCCAGAGCCAGCCCGTGCCTTCACGGCAAGGGGTGCACTGCCCGCAGGACTCATGCATATAAAAGTACGAAAGCCGTTTCAGCGATTCCACCATGCAGCGTGAATCGTCCATCACGATGACCGCGCCGGAGCCAAGCATCGAACCGGCCTTGGCGATCGAGTCATAGTCCATCGTGCATTCCATCATGATGGCAGCCGGCAGCACAGGTGCCGACGAGCCGCCCGGAATCACAGCCTTCAGCGTGCGGCCCTTGCGCACCCCGCCTGCAAGCTCCAGCAGTTTAGAAAACGGCGTTCCAAGCGGCACTTCATAGTTACCCGGCAGCTCGACGTCACCCGAAACGGAGTAAATCTTGGTTCCGCCGTTGTTGGGTTTACCAACTTCAAGAAAAGCCTGGCCACCGTTACGAATGATCCATGGAACAGCCGCGAATGTCTCAGTGTTGTTGATCGTGGTGGGCTTGCCGTACAAACCAAAACTGGCAGGAAAAGGAGGCTTGAAGCGCGGCTGGCCTTTTTTGCCTTCAAGCGACTCCAGCAAGGCGGTTTCTTCACCGCAGATGTAAGCGCCAAAACCGTGGCTGGCGTGAAGCTGGAAGCTGAATCCGCTACCCAAAATGCGATCACCAAGAAAACCGGCTGCGCGCGCCTCTTCCAGAGCTTCTTCAAAACGCTGATAGGTCGCGAAAATCTCGCCGTGAATGTAGTTGTAGCCCACACTGATACCCATTGCATAAGCGGCAATGGCCATGCCCTCAATGACGCTGTGCGGGTTGTACTGCATGATGTCGCGGTCTTTGCAGGTGCCCGGCTCGCCCTCGTCCGAATTGCACACCAGGTATTTCTGGCCCGGGAACTGGCGCGGCATGAAGCTCCACTTGAGCCCGGTCGGAAAGCCCGCGCCGCCGCGACCGCGCAGACCACTGGCCTTGACTTCGGCGATCACCTGATCAGGGGTCATGCCTGGAACGACCGGGCTTCCGGTGGGCACAGCGCCGTCCAGACCCAGAATTTTCTTCAACGCCTGGTAGCCACCACGCGCTTCGTAGTCTTTCAACCGCCAGTTGCTGCCATCAAGGCCCGCGAGGATTTGAGGCTGCAGATGCCGGCCGTGGAAACAGCTTTGCACGCCGGTGGCAGCAAATTGCGACAACACGTTGTGTGCAGCGGCGGCGGAATGGGTGTTCGATGCAGGCGTCATGACTGGTTTGCCTCGGCCGATTGAAGACCAGCAATCAGCTGGTCCAGTTTTTCATTGCTCATGAAACTGCACATGGTCAGGTCGTTGACCAGCATCACGGGTGAATCTGCGCAAGCCCCGAGGCACTCGGACTGCTGCAAGGTGAACATTCCGTCCGGCGTGGTCTGACCCATCGAAATGCCGAGCTTTTGCTCAAGGTGCTTCAGGGCCGCTGCACCGTCGCGCAACTGGCACGGCAGATTGGTACAGACGTTGAGCTTGTACTTGCCCACAGGTCGCTGGTTGTACATGTTGTAGAACGTGGTCACCTCGTGCACGGCGATCGGAGCCATACCGAGGTAGTCAGCGACCAGTTTTTCGTTTTCCGCACTGACGAACCCGTGTTCGCCCTGAATGATCGTCAGGCAGGCCATCACGGCCGACTGCTTCTGATCAGCGGGGTACTTGGCCACTTCGCGGTCAAAAAGTGCTCTGTTTTTCTCAGAAATCATGATTGGGTTCAAGCCAGACATTCAGGATTCAACGGTCAATTTCGCCAAAGACGATATCCATGGTGCCGATGACGGCGACCGCGTCAGCGATCATGTGGCCACGCGACATTTCATCCATGGCAGCGAGATGCGAAAAGCCCGGTGGACGAATCTTCAGGCGGTAGGGTTTGTTGGCACCATCGCTGACGATGTAGATACCAAACTCGCCCTTGGGATGCTCGACGGCGGCATAGGCCTCGCCTTCGGGCACATGAAAACCTTCGGTGAACAGCTTGAAATGGTGAATCAGCTCTTCCATGTTGGACTTCATCGATTCACGGTCCGGGGCTGCAACCTTGTGGTTGCTGGTAATCACCGGGCCAGGGTTCGCGCGGAGCCAGTCCACGCACTGTTTGATGATCCGGTTGGACTGACGCATTTCCTCGACGCGCACCAGATAACGGTCATAACAGTCGCCGGTTTTGCCCACCGGGATGTCAAAGTCCATCTGCGCATAAACCTCGTAAGGCTGCTGTTTGCGCAAGTCCCAGGCCAGGCCCGAGCCTCTGAGCATGGGGCCCGTAAAGCCGAGGTTGAGCGCCCGTTCAGGTGAGACCACGCCGACGCCGACCGTGCGCTGTTTCCAGATCCGGTTGTCGGTCAGCAAGGTTTCGTATTCGTCCACATAGCCAGGAAACCGGGTCACGAAGTCATCAATGAAGTCCAGCAGTGAACCCTGCCGGTTCTCGTTCAAAGCCTCAATCGCCTTGGCGTTCTTGACCTTGCTGACCTTGTACTGCGCCATCGTTTCAGGAAGGTCGCGGTACACACCGCCCGGCCGGAAATAGGCTGCGTGCATGCGAGCACCCGACACCGCCTCGTACATGTCAAACAGGGCTTCCCGCTCGCGGAAGCAGTAAATCAGAATGTTCATCGCGCCGCAGTCAAAGCCGTGCGCGCCCAGCCACAGCAGATGATTGAGCAGCCGGGTGATCTCCGAGAACATCACACGGATGTATTGCGCACGCACCGGTACGTCAACGCCGATCAGTTTCTCGATGGCAAGGCAGTACGCATGCTCGTTGGACATCATCGACACGTAGTCCAGGCGGTCCATGTAGGGCAGCGACTGGATGTAGGTCTTGCTTTCAGCCAGCTTCTCGGTAGCGCGATGCAGCAGTCCGATGTGCGGGTCCGCCCGCTGAATCACTTCACCGTCGAGCTCCAGCACCAGGCGCAGCACACCGTGCGCTGCCGGGTGCTGCGGTCCAAAATTCAGGGTGTAGTTTTTTATTTCAGCCATGATGTAACAAGCTTTACGGTGCGGTGCTGCCGCAGCGCACAAAGTGACAAGCAGAAGAACTCATGCGTGCCCCGCATAGTTGTCTTCGCGAATCACGCGCGGCGTGATCTCGCGCGGCTCAATCGTGACCGGCTGGTAAATCACACGCTTTTGCTCCGGGTCATAGCGCATTTCAACGTAGCCGGTCGTCGGAAAATCCTTGCGGAAGGGGTGACCGATAAAGCCGTAATCGGTCAGGATGCGGCGCAGATCATTGTGGCCTTCGAAAACAATCCCGAACAGATCGAACGCCTCGCGCTCAAACCAGTTGGCCGAGTTCCAGATCCCATTGAGCGAATCGACCACCGGAAAATCATCGTCCGGGCAAAACACCTTCAGGCGCACGCGCTGGTTCAGGCTGACCGACAGGAGATGTGTAGCGACGCAGTAGCGCAGACCATCGTGCTGGCCATCCTTGTATTCGGAATAGTCCAAGCCACAAAGATCAATCAGCTGCTCGAATTTGCAGCCCTCTTCGTCGCGCAGCGAAGTTGCAGCGGCCAGATAGTCTGCAGCAGCCACGACGACGGTAACTTCACCCAATGCAACGCTAACGCTTTTGGCTTTGCTGCCCAGGACGGCGGAGATGGTTTCGCCGACTTGCTCGGCAGACGCGGGGCGGTGGCCGGACGATGCGGCATGCGGAGGCACCATCAGACCCTCGCAATCGTGTTGGTGCGGCGAATTTTCTGCTGCAGCTGGATGATGCCGTACATCAGCGCTTCCGCAGTGGGCGGGCAGCCCGGCACATAAACATCGACCGGCACAATGCGGTCGCAGCCACGCACGACCGAGTAACTGTAATGGTAGTAGCCACCGCCGTTGGCGCATGAGCCCATCGACAACACCCAGCGCGGTTCGGACATCTGGTCATAGACCTTGCGCAAGGCCGGGCCCATTTTGTTACACAGCGTGCCGGCCACGATCATCAGGTCAGACTGCCGCGGGCTGGGTCGAAACAGCATGCCGAAGCGATCCAGGTCATAACGTGCCGCGCCTGCATGCATCATCTCTACCGCGCAGCAGGCCAGACCGAATGTCATGGGCCAGAGTGAACCAGTCTTGGCCCAGTTGACCACCGAGTCGTAGCTCGTGGTCATGAAGCCTTCGTTGAAAACACCTTCAAGTGACATACCCGTACCTTCGTTGGTAAAGCTTCCGGCGAAACATGTCGCCACGAACCCTCAAGGTTTTATTCTCAAAACCCGATGGGGTTCCGCTGTTGCAAGCCTTATTCCCAGTCCAGCGCACCTTTTTTCCACTCATAGACAAAGCCTACGACCAGAATGCCCAGAAAAATCATGACCGACCAGAAACCGACTGGACCAATCTCCTTCAGCGCAACCGCCCAGGGGAAAAGGAAAGCGATCTCAAGGTCAAAAAGAATGAAGAGGATGGCTACCAGGTAATAGCGTACGTCGAACTTCATGCGGGCATCTTCGAAAGCCTCAAAGCCGCATTCGTAAGGAGAGTTTTTTTCGCTGTCGGGACGAACCGGGCCCAGAAGGCGACCAAGAACCTGCGGCACCACACCGACACCGACACCGACCAGAATAAACAGGAGCACGGGAAGGTATTGATCGAGGTTCATCGTGGATTCCACGCCTGCGGGATGCCCCTGCAGTCTGTGCCAGTTTACCGATTGATCAGGCCTCGTTGCCGTGACTGCCGGCGTTGCCAAGGCAGTCCCAACAATGCGCCCGATGCTTTTGTATGGTGCGGACGGCGAGACTCGAACTCGCACACCTTTCGGCACTACCCCCTCAAGATAGCGTGTCTACCAATTTCACCACGTCCGCGGTATTGTTTTGTCTGAATTGCATGAGGAAACCGGGCGGTTTTGGCTTTCCAGACAGTCTCGCAGTTTACCCTGAATAGTCCTACTCCCCGCCCGGAGTACGCACTAAATTTCCCCTATTTGGTCGGGATTTGGCCAGCACCCGAGGCAGCGGCTGCGGGTGCCGCCGGGACAGGGACGCTGGATGGCGCCGGAACCGTCGTTCCAGGAATCTGCGCAGCACCGGACGCGGCTTGCGCGGGGGCTGGCGCGGTGATACCCACACCTTCGAGCACGCTGGTGCCCGTACGCGGCTGGGCATTGCCGAAATAGGCCAGCAGCAATGTACAGGCGAAAAACAGCGCCGCGAGCACGCCTGTCGTGCGCGACAAAAAGTTGGCGCTGCCACTGGCCCCGAACAGGCTGCCCGAACCGCCACTGCCAAAGGCTGCACCCATGTCAGCCCCTTTACCGTGCTGGACCAGGATCAGGCCGATCATGCCCAGCGCAGACAGCATCTGCACGGCAAGGACAATGGTCAAAACTACATTCATGTTCACTCCTAATTTAATAGCGTACTGCGCCTGTATTTATTGGGCTGCAGCAATAATCTTCAGAAAATCATCAGCTTTGAGGGCGGCGCCGCCGATGAGCCCGCCGTCAATATCCGGCTGCACGAGCAAGCTCGCCGCGTTGGCAGCATTCATGCTGCCACCGTACAGAATCCTGACGCGCGCAAACTGGTCGGTCGCAGCCTTGAGCTGCGCGCGCAGCACCGCGTGAACCGATTGCGCCTCTTCCGGCGATGCCGTTTTTCCGGTGCCGATGGCCCACACAGGCTCATAGGCCACCACGATCTCGCTGATGCAGTGACCGTTGGCATGAATCACTGCAGCCAGCTGGCGCTTGACCACCTCTTCGGTGTGGCCAGCCTCGCGTTCGGCCAGTGTTTCACCCACACAGACAATGGGTGTGATACCCGCGGCCAGCGCAGCCTTGGCCTTGTCGGCCACCAGCGCATCAGATTCATGATGGTACTGTCGGCGTTCAGAATGCCCCACGATGACATAGCGACAGTCAAACTCCTTGAGCATGGCCGCACTGACCTCGCCGGTAAACGCACCAACAGCGTGGGCAGACACATCCTGGGCGCCCACCGCCAAAGCAGCGAGATTCGGGTTACCGGCCTTCTGCGCCTGCACCGACGCCAGGTAGGGCGCAGGAACGCACACCGCCATGTCACAGGCTGGCGCCGCATCCATACCCTGCGCAAGCGCGGCAAGCAGCGCTTCGTTGGCAGCCAGGCTGCCGTTCATTTTCCAGTTGCCTGCAATCAATTTTTTCATCGTTGCCCGCCCGCCTGCCAGGTCAGAACAATTTTGCCGACATGCTGGTTCGACTCCATGAGACTGTGGGCTCCGGAAGCGTCGGCGGCGGCAAACGTGCTGTGAATGACCGGGTTGATGGCGCCACTGGCCACGAGAGGCCAGACTTTTTCACGCAATGCCTGGGCAATCGACGTCTTGAACGCCAGCGAACGCGGCCGCAAGGTCGATCCGGTGATCGTCAGGCGCTTGCGCAGCACGATGCCCGCATTGAACTCGGCCTTGACGCCGCCTTGCACCGCAATGATGACCAGCCGGCCATCCTCGGCCATGCATTCGACTTCGCGCGCAATGTAGCTGCCCGCGACCATGTCCAGAATCACGTTGACGCCCTTGCCCTCGGTCAATGTTTTGACCTGTTCTACAAAGTCGCCGGTTTTGTAATTGATGGCGTGATCGGCACCCAGCGCCACGCAGGCGGCGCACTTCTCGTCGCTACCCGCCGTAACGATCACTTTCGCGCCCATGGCTTTTGCCATCTGGATGGCCGTGACGCCGATGCCGCTGGAGCCACCCTGGATCAGCAGCGTTTCCCCGGCCTGCAAAGATGCCCGCATGAAGACGTTGCTCCACACCGTGAAGAACGTCTCGGGCAGCGAAGCCGCCTCAATATCGCTCAACGCGCCGGGCACCGGCAGGCATTGACCCACGGGCGCGACGCACAGCTCTGCATAACCGCCGCCCGCCACCAGGGCACAGACCCGGTCGCCAAGCTTCAAGCCACCCGCAGCCATCGCTGCAGCGTCGCCAGCGATGATTTCGCCCGCTACCTCAAGTCCAGGGATATCCGACGCTCCCGGCGGCACCGGGTAGTGACCCATTCGCTGCAAGACGTCAGGACGATTGACGCCGCTGGCGCGCACACGGATCAGCACTTCGCCCGCGCCGGCCTGCGCGTCTGGGCGTTCGCCCATGCGCAGCACGTCAGGCGCACCATACGAGGTAATTTCTATGGCTTTCATCGATGTTTATCAATCATTCAAGGCGTTAGCCCAATAAATACCTGCGCAAGCAGCTATTAAATTAATAGCAACGATCAATTAACCGCGATCCTGATCCTGGCCCGGGCGATCCAGCAAAGCCTTCATCGAGAGCTTGACGCGGCCTTTCTCGTCGGTTTCCATGACCTTCACTTTCACGATCTGGCCTTCCTTGAGATAGTCCTGCACACGCTCAACACGCTCGTGCGCGATCTGGCTGATGTGCAGCAGACCGTCTTTGCCCGGCAGCAGGTTGACCAGCGCGCCGAAGTCGAGGATCTTGGTGATCGCGCCCTCGTACACCTTGCCGATTTCAACTTCGGCCGTGATCTCGGCGATGCGGCGCTTGGCTTCGTCGGCCTTGGCGCTGTCGTTCGATGCGATGGTGATGGTGCCGTCTTCCTCGATGTTGATCTGCGTACCGGTTTCTTCGGTCAGCGCGCGGATGACGGCGCCGCCCTTGCCGATCACGTCACGGATCTTGTCCGGATTGATTTTCATCACGTACAGGCGCGGCGCGAAGTCAGACACTTCGGTTTTGGCGGCGCCCATGGCTTCCTGCATCTTGCCCAGAATGTGCATACGGGCTTCCTTGGCCTGCGCCAATGCGACCTGCATGATTTCTTTCGTGATGCCCTGGATCTTGATGTCCATCTGCAGCGCGGTGATGCCAAAGGTGGTCCCGGCAACCTTGAAGTCCATGTCGCCCAGATGATCTTCGTCACCCAGGATGTCGGTCAGCACGGCAAAGCGGTTGTCGTCCTTGATCAGGCCCATGGCGATACCGGCGACGTGCGCTTTCATCGGCACACCGGCGTCCATCAGCGACAGGCAGCCGCCGCACACCGACGCCATCGACGACGAGCCATTCGACTCGGTGATCTCGCTGACCACGCGCATCGTGTATGGGAACTCTTCTTTCGACGGCAGCACGGCGATCAGCGCGCGTTTGGCAAGGCGGCCGTGACCGATTTCGCGGCGTTTTGGCGAGCCCACGCGGCCGGTTTCGCCAGTAGCGAACGGAGGCATGTTGTAGTGCAGCATGAAGCGGTCTTCGTAGTCGCCGCTCAGCGCGTCGATGCGCTGTGCGTCGCGCTCGGTGCCCAGTGTGGTTACGACCAGTGCCTGGGTTTCGCCACGGGTGAACAGGGCCGAGCCGTGTGTGCGCGGCAGCACGCTGTTGCGGATTTCAATCGGGCGCACGGTGCGCGTGTCACGGCCGTCAATACGCGGATCGCCAGCCAGAATCTGGCTGCGAACGATTTTGGCTTCGATGTCGAACAGCATGCCGTCAACAGCCACGCCGTCAAATTCAACGCCTTCAGCCTTCAGGCCCATCTTGGTCCAGGTGGTGACCTCACGCGTAGCGTGGGTGCGGGCCTGCTTGTTGCGGATCTGATAAGCCGCCACGAGCTTTTCTTCAGCCAGCGCCACTACCTTGGCGATCAGCACCTCGTCTTTGGCAGGCGCTTTCCAGTCCCAGACCGGCTTGCCGGCGTCACGAACCAGTTCGTGGATCGCGTTGATGGCAATGTTGCCCTGCTCGTGGCCAAACACGATGGCCGCCAGCATGATCTCTTCGGACAACTGCTTGGCTTCAGACTCGACCATCAACACGGCCGCTTCAGTACCGGCCACGACCAGATCCATGGTCGATGTTTGCAACTGGGCCTTGCCCGGGTTCAGAACGTACTGACCGTCGATGTAGGCGACCCGTGCGGCGCCGATGGGGCCGTTGAACGGAATGCCGGAAATCGCCAGCGCGGCGCTCGATGCAATCAGCGCCGGAATGTCGCCTTCGACTTCCGGGTTGAGCGACAGCACATGAATAACGACCTGCACTTCGTTGAAGAAGCCTTCAGGAAACAGCGGACGGATCGGCCGGTCGATCAGGCGTGAGGTCAGCGTTTCGAACTCGCTCGGGCGGCCCTCGCGCTTGAAAAAGCTGCCGGGAATGCGGCCAGCGGCGTAGGTTTTTTCGAGGTAGTCAACCGTCAATGGGAAAAAATCCTGGCCGGGCTTGGCCTCGGTTTTGGCAACCACGGTGGCCAGCACCACGGTGCCATCCATGTCCAGCAGCACAGCGCCGCCGGATTGGCGCGCAACTTCGCCGGTTTCCATCGTGACCTTGTGCTGGCCCCACTGGAAGGATTTCGTAACTTTATTGAAAATGGTCATGTTCTTTTCTCCACTAATGTCGAGCGCTTGAGGCAGCGCCTGAGGCCCGGAGGGGAGGCAATTGAGAACGATGCCATTCCAAAAAACTCATTATTGCCGAGTCTGACGTCAATGATGAGTTTTTGGAATGACACAGCGCGTACCCGTTTTGCCTTGCTCCGAAGTAAAAAGCGCCTGAGCTAGTCATGAACTAACTCAGGCGCCTTTGATTCGATTCAGGAATTATTTACGCAGGCCAAGCTTGGCAATCAGTGCGGTGTAACGCTCGGCATCTTTCGATTTCAGGTAGTCGAGCAGCTTGCGACGACGGCTGACCATGCGCAGCAGGCCGCGGCGACCGTGGTGGTCTTTGGCGTTGGCCTTGAAATGGGGGGTCAGTTCGTTGATGCGGCCGGTCAGCAGCGCGACCTGAACTTCGGGGCTGCCGGTGTCACCGACAGCGCGCGCGTTGTCCTTGACGATATCGGCCTTGATTGATTTTGCAATCATCGGTTTTCCTTTTGCACGGTGTGCACTTGCGAGCGAAGCAGCTTTCCCGAAGTGGGAGGTCAATGAACCGCTTTCGTCGTGTTCTGGCGTGCCGGGTTCAGGTTTAGAGCCCGGCGTTGCGCAGAGCCTTGGATTATAGCCCAAGCCATGACCGCAGGCGGTCCACGCCCTGCCCCAGCCGGGCCGTGTCCTGGCTGGCAAAACACCAGCGCAGCCAACCCTGCGCCTCGGGCCGGGGATGCACCATGAAAGCATCGCCGGGGGCCAGGCCCAGACCGGCTTCAAGCACCAGCCTTCTGGCAATCTCCAGCGAGTCCCCCATGCGCGCATGGTCCTGCAACCTGAAGAAGGCGTACATGCCGCCCCTGGGCGACGCCACCTGTACCCCGGGCACCGCCTGCAACAGAGGAACCAGCACATCGCGGCAGGTCTTCAGGTGGTTCACCACACGCGGCGTGATCTCCGCCGTGTGCTCAATCGCCACGAGGCCCGCGCGCTGCACGAATACCGGCGCGCAGGACGTGTTGAATTCAATCAGCTTGCCGACATGCGGCACAGCTTCGGGCGGCAGCACCAGCCAGCCCAGCCGCCAGCCGGTCATCAAAAAACTCTTGGAAAAGCTGTGCGCCACCATCAAACGGTCTTCTGCCGCCGCCAGATCAAGAAAGCTCGGCGCTGCGCCGTGGGGTGTCGGCTCAAAATAAAGCCGCTCATAGACCTCGTCAGCCAGAATCCAAGTGCCGGTGCGGCGGCAATGATCCAGAATCGCCTGCTGCTCGGCGCGGGTCAGCGTCCAGCCCGTGGGGTTGTTCGGCGCGTTGATGATCAGCAGTTTGGTGGCGGCTGTGATCGCCGCCAGCAACTCGGCCATATCGAGCTGCCAGTGCCCCGCCAAATCCCCCGTGCCAGGCCGAAGGCTGACGCATTTCACATCCGCACCCATGATGGCTGGCTGGGCCGTCAGGTTCGGCCATACCGGCGTCACCGCGACGACTTCGTCCCCGGCATCGACCACCGCCTGCACGCCCAGCATCAAGGCGCTGACTCCGCCCGACGTCACGGCGATCCGGTCGGCACCTACGTTAGCCGCGCCCTCGCCGCGCAAGGCGGTGGTGTAGCCGGCAATCGCGTCGCGCAGCTCGGGCAGGCCGAGATTGTGGGCATAGAACGTCTCGCCTTGCAGCAGCGAAGCCGCCGCAGCGTCACGAATCAGGGCGGGTGTCACCTCATCGCTCTCACCGAACCAGAACTTCAGCACGTCGCTGCGTCCCATACCGGCATTGGCAACCTGACGGATCATCGACTCTTCAAGATTGAGAACGGCTTGTCGCATGGCAGACTTTCAGATCGGGGAGGCACCCATTATCTTTGGCGTCCCTTGCGAGACCTCGGCCAGACCTTTTCGCCCACGACAGCGACAGGTCCTGTCGTCAACCAACGTCCAACCGTGCGAGGCCCGGGAAAGCGGCGCGGCATCGGGGTGGTTGCCGGCCATTTCAAGAGGTCTCGCAACAATAAATAGATCGCTGGCGCGTTCACGGCCTGGCTTGAATAAGGCAGCAGCTCACCCACGTAAGGACCATGCGGCTTTCATGGTGAGCGCCGCGCAGCACACGGGCAACAAAGCGTTGCCCCGCTGGTTCATTCAACGTCCCCGTCATCAAGGAATCACTATGTTTTACGCCCTCGCCGCCCGTCCTTCACGCAGCTATTCGCGTACGCCTGCAGCTTCGGCTGGCCCGTCAGCCAACGGCGCGCTTGAGAAGTTTCTCAGCGACACCCTTTCCTCGCTCGGCGCTGCTGGCACCAACAATTCGGCCGCCGTTGAAGACCGTGACCAAAACTACGCCCTGCAGCTGGATGTGCCCGGACTGACGAAAGAGCAGCTGGACATCGGCATCGAAGGCGACGTGGTACGCGTGACCAGCAAGGCCGATGCGCCGCGCAGCGTAAAAACCGCCTGGCGCTTTCCGCTGGAGATCGATGTCGCCACCAGTACCGCCAAACTCGAAAATGGCGTGTTGACGCTGACACTGGGCAAGAAAATTCCGGTCAGCAACGTGGCCCAGCTCGCCATCCAGTCCTGAGGCCACGCGTTCGCGCACTGCGGGTCGTGCTGTCCCACTGAGGGGGACGCGTTTTCGTCGGGACAGCCTGGCGAAAAAAACAGAACTACCCGTTCGTGATGGCGCAGGCGGCTTCAGCTTCGGGCCTCAATTCGGCCAGACTCCAGCGCGGCTTCACATCGAACATGTAGCCGCGCTCTGGCGCCTCAAGCCCGGCCTGCAGCCGCATGCCCGCTGCCAGCGCAATCATGGCGCCGTTGTCGGTACACAAATGCAGTTCCGGGTAATGCACCCGAATGCCGCGCTGCTCGCAGGCAGCGTTGAGCTGGCTGCGCAGCATCGCGTTGGCCCCCACACCGCCCGCCACCACGAGGCGCCGAAGGCCGGTTTGCGTCATCGCGCTGAGAGATTTTTTGACCAGCACCTCGACAATCGCTGCCTGGGTCGATGCTGCCAGGTCCGCTTTACGCGCCTCCAGTGCATCACCGAGCTTTTTGGCCTGTGTGAGCACGGCGGTTTTCAGGCCGGCGAACGAAAAATCAAGATTGCCGCTGTGCAGCAGTGGTCGTGGCAACTTGAAGGCCGCACTGTCGCCCTGCTCGGCCAGCCTGGCCAGATGCGGCCCACCCGGATACGGCAAGCCCATCAGCTTGGCCGATTTGTCAAAGGCCTCCCCCGCCGCGTCGTCAATGCTTTCGCCCAGCAGTTCGTAGCTTCCAACACGCTCGACGCGCATCAGTTGCGTGTGCCCGCCCGACACCAGCAGGGCGACGAACGGAAACTCGGGCGGGTCGCTGCTCAAAAACGGCGACAGCAAATGTCCTTCAAGATGGTGCACACCCAGCGCGGGCTTGCCCAGCGCGGCAGCCAGCGAGCAAGCTACCCCCGCGCCGACGAGCAAAGCCCCCGCCAGACCCGGTCCGCGCGTGTAGGCAATAACGTCTACCTGCGCCAGCGTTCGGTCCGCCTCGCTCAGGACTGTTTGCGTCAGCGGCAGCACGCGCCGGATGTGGTCACGGCTGGCCAGTTCGGGCACCACCCCGCCGTAGGCCTGATGCATGTCGATCTGGCTGAACAGGGCGTGGGCCAGCAGGCGCGGCACGCCGACGCCGCCAGCGTCAACAAGCGCGACGCCGGTCTCATCGCAACTCGATTCAAATCCCAGTACAAGCATGGGAACAAGTGTAGCCACCGCACAGGCCGGGGCCGCCAGCGCGCTCGTGCACAGGCTTGCGGTACGCTACGGAAGTTTTCTTCAGGCCATCACGGCCTCACTGGCGTAAATCTTGCGTGACATTCCAACCATGACGCCGTCCCAGTCCCTGCGGCTTGTAATCATTGCGCCTGATCTGGTGCAGCTTGAGCCCGGCGACGAGCATGCCGATGCCCTCGCCGAGCGCTCCCGCCAGTTACGCATTGGCTTGCTCGAAAGCGGCTACAACATCGTCGCCGTGTTGCCGGCCGACACCTTTCTGAACGAACGGCTGGCGCAATTGCAGCCCGACATGATCATCGTTGACGCCGAAAGCGATGCGCGCGATTCACTGGAGCATGTGGTGGTCGCCACGCGCGACGAGCGCCGCCCGATTGTGCTGTTTACCAACGACAACGACACCACGCACGTCAGGGACGCGGTCGCCGCCGGTGTGTCGGCCTACGTCGTGGCCGGTCTGGCACCGGAGCGGATTCGACCGATTCTCGACGTGGCGATGGCGCGCTTCGAGCACGAGCAGGGCCTGCGTCGCGAACTGGCCGATGCGCGCGGGGAACTGCAGGACCGCAAGGTGATCGACCGTGCCAAAAGCCTGTTGATGCAGCGCCAGAACCTGCCCGAGGCAGAGGCCTATGCCCGCCTGCGCAAGGCGGCGATGGACAAGGGCCTGAAGCTGGGCGAAGTGGCGCAGCGCATGCTTGATGCGGCCGACCTGCTCGGTTAGCCCCTGCAGTCTGCGCTTATGGTGCAGCGCACAAATCCGGTGCGCTGACGGTGGTCCTGGATGCCCAGCCAGTCGCTATTAAATTCATAGCTGCTTGCGCAGGTTATATAAGGGCTACAGGCCTTTTTAGCTTAAATACAACCTGAAATCGCAGGGTCGAGCAGATCTGGCACAGATCATGCTCGACAAGACCATAGGCCGAAAGCGCTTCAACGGCGAAGCACCCAAGCCCTCCGGAACAAAGGCGTTCGAACTGCAGCGGTCACCCGATGACGGCGCGGGTCGAGCGCCTTTTTTTATTGGTTTCGCCAGACCCTCTTTTTTTTGGAGCTTGTGACATGGTTGATCTTTTGAAATCCTCGCTTTCCCGCCGCACCGTGCTGCAAGCCGCCGCCGTTGGCATAGCCGGCATCGACCCCGCCCT
>NCGI01000275.1 GCA_002256925.1 Polaromonas sp. 28-63-22 | reverse complement strand
ACCTGCCCGCGCACGATGGCTTCCAGCGCCTTGGCGGCGGCGTGAATCTGCTGCGCGTCGCCGGTGGCGGTGGCGGCTTCAACGGCTTTGGAAGCCTCAAGCACCATGCGGTCGAATTCGCCCAGGGCGGCGGCGGCTTTTTCGCGCTCGACGGTTTTGCGCTGGAAGGCGTCGTCAATCGGCTTGCGGAAAGCGTCCCACAGTTTTTGTTCCTGCTTGCGCTCGATCGGCACGCCCTGCGCTTCATGCTGCCAGCGCTGCTGCAGGTGCTTGACGGCATCGATGTGCAGCACCGGCTCGGCGCCCAGCACCTGCGCTTCTTCGATCATGGCCTTGCGACGCGCCAGGCTTTCGTTGCGGGCGCCGGTGAGCGGTGCGTCGGCCAGGTCCATCGCGGCCTTCCACTGCGGCTGAATCTCGGCAAACGCCTTCTCGCTCAGGTGGCCGGCTTCGCGCCATTTATCGACGAAGCCGTTCAGGCTGCGGATATGGTGCTTCCAGTCGGTGCTGTCCTTGTTGGCTTCGGCCCAGGCCAGCACTTCATCGATCAGCACCTTGCGCTGCGCCTTGGTGGCTTCGCTTTGTTCCTTGACGGTTTCCAGCCAGGCCTCGACCACCTTGTGCGCTTCGTTGCAGGCGTCGTCAAAACGCTTCCACAGCGCATGGTTGGGCGTGCCGCCCTGGTCGCTGGTCTTCCACTGTTCGCGCATGGCGCGCAGGGCGTCCTGCTGCTTGCGCCCGCCCATCGGCTTGGTCACGAGCGCTTCGGCTTTCACAACCAGTTCTTCACGAATCTGGTCGGCACGCCAGCGCTGCCAGCCTTCAAGTTCACCAGCGGCCGTGAGCGCGGCGTGCGCGGCAGCTTCGAGCTTGCTGTCGATGTTGCGGATGTTTTCCTTCAGGGCCTGGCGCAATTCGGCAGCCACCTTGGGCGTGGCCTTGCCGTGGCCTTCGGTGACTTCATGCTCCAGCCGGGCCAGCGCCTGCTGCACCACGGCGGACGACTTTTCGCGCATGTCTTTCAGCACGGCCGGGTCGATCTTCACTTTCGGGCCGCGTTCGCCCGCAGCAGCCGGGGCCGCTTCGCCGCGTGCAGCGCGCAGCTCGTCGGCCCACACGGGCACGGCGGGCAAGGGCGCGGCCTTGTCGTCGGCCGCTGCAATGGCCATCGCGATGGCGGCCTGAAACGCTTCCCACACCGCCAGCAACTGGCCGCGTGACGCGTCGAGCAGCGGCGGAAATTTGGCATCGACGCTGGCCCAGTTGGCGTCCTGCGTGATCTCGCCGGCCTGCGCCTGCCAGTGGGTGACGTCGGCGCCCAGTGCCTCCAGCGCGGTTTGCGCGTCGCGCCACGGCTTGATCGACAGCACCTCGACGCGCTGGGCGATCAGCACGGCGGCTTCGCGCTGCACCTGCGTGCGATGCTGCAAGTCCTCGATGGTCCTGACGCGCTCGGCCAGTTGCACCTTGACGCTTGCCAGGGGTTCTTTGGACAGCGGCGCGCCGGCCTTGGCGGCATCGCGCTGCCACGCCAGGGCGTCGGCCAGATTGAGCTTGGACGCCGCCAGCAAGGCACCGGCCTTTTCGGCCCACTCGGCGGCCACGGCTTCCTGGCCCTTGCTGCGCTTGATCTCGTCGAGCTTTTCCTTCAGCGGTTTGGCGGCGCCCTTGTCGCGGTTGGCCAGGTCTTTATAGACCTCGGCCATCTGCTCGGCCGTCGGCTCGGTGGCCAGCCACTGGCGAATGCGCGCCGCGCGTTCACCCGACGTCGGCGCCGAAAAAGCGCCGCCCGTGAGGCCGTCCAGCGGATGGGCATGCGCCTCTTTGTGGGCGGGGGTTTTGACGGCGGGAGTTTCGGGTTTGGAAGATTTGAACATGGGAAGCGGAGCTTAAAAAAGGGAGCACTCGGGGTGCAGCAAGCCGACCACCCGCAAAGCGGAAGTGGCTGGCATGGCTGCAGGCTCAAAGGCGCGCACAGACGACGGTTGGTGGGGGAAGCTAAGCTTTATCTTTGCTGAACGCGGCGTGCTGAGGAGCCACTGGCGTGCATGGGCAAATTGGGCGGAACGCGTATTTTCGCTGTTTTTACGGCGATGCCAAATTAAGTTCTGCGCGCGGTGTCCATGATGGGTCGGGCGGCAGTGTTTTGGCGGCCCCCAAAAACAGCCGGTCGGGCGGCAGATCGCGCGAAGCCAGGTAGGTTTTGACCGCCACGCCGCGCTGCACCGCCAGCGCACGGATGTCCTCGTCGGTGACCGGGATGCTGGCCAGCAGCAGTTTTTCCATCTCGCCTTGTGGCAAGTCCCTGGCCAGGCCAATCAGGTTGCGCGGTTTGGGTATATCCGCGCGCTGGTAGACCTCCTTGAGCAGCGCCGGGTATTCGGCCGGGCTGACGCTGACCTTCGCCGACGCGGCGCCGCCCTCCTTGACGGTGGCGCGGCGCTTTTCGGCGCGCAGCATGTCGTCGAGCCGCTGCCGCTTGAAGCCTTCGCGTTCGGCGTCCAGGCTGCTGGTGCCCACCACCGTGAGCGTGAGCGCGGGCCTGTCGGTGAGCGCCCTGGCCACCTTGTCGAGCCCGACCCGGGCCTCGGCCGTGAGCTGCGCACTGCCGGGCGCAAAGCTCACGCTGCTGAGTGAATCACCACCGCCGCTGCCCCCGCCCAGCGCATTGGCCAGCAGGCTGAAGGGCGCGGTGATCGCCTTCGTGATGACGTTCAGGATCACCTTGACGATGATGGGGCCGAGGCTGAATTGCGGGTCGTTCAGGGAGCCGCTGATGGGCAGGTCCAGATCAATCACGCCGTTGCGGTCGGCCAGCAGCGCCACCGCGAGCTTGACCGGCAGGCTGGCCGGCGCGCCATCGACCTTGTCGCCAAAACTGAGCTGGTTG
>NCGI01000274.1 GCA_002256925.1 Polaromonas sp. 28-63-22 | reverse complement strand
TCCGCCGGCACGCGCAAATACTTGAAAGGATCGGCCGGCGTCTCGCGCACACCCATCAGGAACACGGCCGGCGCATCCGAGGCGGTATCCATCTTGACAGGCAGCATGTAGTTCTGGAACTCACGCGCCTGGCCGGCAGCATCGCGCAACTTGTACATCACGCTGGGGCCGACGTTTCTCAGCTCTTTCTGTGTCACCGTCTTGTTCGCCGCGCCCAGCCGCGCGTCGATGGCCTGGCCCAGGTCCACCTTGCGCACGTCGGTGCCCGAACCACTCAGGCCGCTGCCCGACGCAAAATTTTCGACGTTGATGACCCGCAGCGCGGTGTACTCCAGCGTGAGCTTCTCGTTGCCATTGGTCAGATCGCTGGTGCTGCCGATCGTGCCCTGGACTTCAAACGGCTTGCTGGCCGCCGCCATGGGAATGGCCTTGAGCGTGACACTGGAGCCGCCGTCATCGAAGCTGGACTGGTAAATCTCGATGCCGCGATGGCTCACCGGATGGTTGACTTCCACGCGGGCTGGAATCTTTTCGCCGGTGTCCTTGTCGTGAATCACGATATCGCTGGCAAACAGCTTGGGCATGCCGGTCGAGTAGTACTCGACGATGAATTTTTTCAGCTCGATCGAAAAAGGCAAATCCTGCAGCAACACGCCGCCCGGCTGGTTCAGGATGGCGGTACCCGATTGCGAGCCTTCGGACACCAGCAAATTGGCGCGAAAGGTCGGGTTGCCAGGGCTCAGCCGGTACTGCGCCGGCACATCGGCAATCAGGCCGCCGCCGGTGTAGGTGGATTTGTTGTTGAGCCACATCTGCGCGCGCACGATCAGGTCGCCGTCGAGCAGCCCGCCCACGCACACCAGCACGATGGCGCTGTGCGCGGCGATGTAGCCGAGCTTGTTGGCCGAACCTTTCTTCGCCGCGACCATCCACCCTGCCGGGCGGTGCTGCAGTTTGACCTTCCAGCCGCTTTGCACCAGCGTCTGCCCGATGCGCTGCGCCGCCGCTTCGGCAGACTCAGACAGCATGCCTTCGGCGCGATGGCCGAAGGCCTTGAGGCTCTGCTCGCGGACGTTTTCCTTGAGCTGGTTCAGATCGGCCAGAATCTTGGGCGCGTTGCGGGCAATGCACAGGCTGCAGCTAACCACCAGAAAGGCCAGAATCAGCAAAAACCACCAGGCGCTGTAGATGGTGTTCAGACTCACCAGACTGAACACCTGAGCCCAGAACGGCCCGAACTGGTTGACGTAGTTGCTCAGCGGCTCCTGCTGCTTGAGCACCGTGCCAATCACCGAGGCAATACAAATTACCGTCAGCAGCGAAATCGAAAAACGCATCGACGACAGCAGTTCCACCGAGGCGCGCAGTGTGCGCGAGCCCCAGTTGACGTTCAAGCCTTGTGTGGAAACGGTCATGCCTTCGATCTGGATGGGTTCAGGACCACCGCAGGCGGTGGGTCACTTCAAACGAACAAAACAATCAACAAAAAGGCGAGCCTTCGTTGGGAAGCGCCCGCCTTGTTGTGAGTGATTTTCCGGGTTTCGGTTCAATGGAGCCGCAGATGCTGACAAACTTGCGGCAAAAAACAGCAGCGGCGCAGGATCGGCAACAGGTTCTCAGCGCAAACCGGCGATGTAGTCGGCCAGCGCGCGAATCTCGCGGTCATTGAGCTTTGCGGCCACCTGCGTCATCGGCAGACTGTTCTGACGCACGCCATCGCGGAAATAGGTCAACTGGGCGGCGGTGTATTCAGCATGCTGGCCCGACAGGCGCGGGTACTGCGAGGGAATACCCGCGCCGTTCGGGCTGTGGCAGCCGGCGCAGGCAGGAATCTGGCGGTCGGACACGCCACCGCGGTAAATCCGCTCGCCGAGGGCGACAAGGTCTTTATCCTTGGCGAAACCGGGTTTGGCGGTTTTCGCGGTCACCCAGTAGGCGATGTTTTTCATGTCCTGCTCCGACAGCGTTGCCGCCATGCCCTGCATGATGGCGTTTTTTCGTGTGCCGGTCTTGTAGTCCCGCAATTGCCTGACGAGGTATTCAGGATGCTGCTGGGCGAGTTTGGGGTAGGCTGGCGTGCCCGAATTGCCGTCAGCACCATGGCAGGCGGCGCAAACGGCAGCGAAGCTGGCTTCGCCTTTGACCAGATCGGGCTTGGTGACCACTTTGGCCGGCGCCGCAGGGGCACCATCGGCGGGAGCAGCGCCGGTGGCAGCAAGCAACGACGAGGCAGCGACGCTCAGCAGCACGGCCAGCAGGGAACGAGGAAACAGCTTCATATCGGGAATGTTGTTGGGTTGGCGCAGAAAACTCGGGGTTAGCTTCCCATTTTACAATGGGATCGATCCGTTCCCCGCCGCCGGGGATTTACCGGGGTGCCGCCCGCAGTCACCGACCCTTCGAGAACACCCCCACCATGACCCTGCCCGTACCTGCCAAGCCTTCCGCGCCAGCGCCTGACCCCAAAATCGCGATGGGCTGGCTGCACACGGCCAAATTCCTCACCACGGCACCCGAACTGAAACACCTGCCCCGGCTGGACGTACCCGAAATCGCCTTCGTCGGCCGTTCCAATGCCGGCAAATCGACCTGCATCAACACCCTGACGCAGCAGCACCGGCTGGCCTATGCTTCCAAGACGCCCGGGCGCACCCAGAGCATCAACCTGTTCACGCTCGGCAAGCAGGGCGTGACGGACGCGGTGCTGGCCGACCTGCCCGGCTACGGCTATGCCGCCGTGCCCAAGGAAGCCAAATACCGCTGGCAGCAGGTGATGGGCAACTACCTGCAAACCCGCGACAACCTGCACGCCGTCGTGCTGCTGTGCGACCCGCGCCTCGGACTGACCGAACTCGACGAAATTCTGCTCGACGTGATTCGCCCGCGCGTCGAG
>NCGI01000273.1 GCA_002256925.1 Polaromonas sp. 28-63-22 | reverse complement strand
TTCGGTCTGATGCCCGCTGGCGTGCAGGGCGGCGGCAGCGATTTTGTGACGGCGCCCGAGCTGTCGCCGCGCTTCGGGCAGGCGCTGGCGCGCCAGGTGGCGCAGGCGCTCGCGGCCACGCAGACGACCGAGATCTGGGAGTTCGGCGCGGGTTCGGGCGCGCTGGCGCTGCAGTTGCTCGAAGCCCTGGGTCCGCAGGTCAGGCGCTACACCATCGTGGATGTGTCCGGCAGCCTGCGCGAGCGCCAGCAGGCGTTGCTGGCCGCCCACCCGGGCAAGGTGCACTGGGCCAGCGAGCTGCCCGCGCAGATGCGCGGCGTCGTGGTGGGCAACGAGGTGCTTGACGCGATGCCGGTGAAACTGCTGAATCGATTGAACGGTGTCTGGCACGAGCGGGGCGTGGCCCTGCATCAGGGTCGGTTGACCTATGCCGACCAGCCGACCGCGCTGCGGCCGCCGCTGGAGGTGGCGGGCGATCACGACTACGTCACTGAAATTCATCTGCAGGCCGAAGGCTTTGTCCGCACCCTGGCCGATCGGCTGCAGGCCGGCGCGATTTTTTTGCTCGACTACGGCTTTCCCGAGCATGAGTATTACCACCCGCAGCGCAGCATGGGCACGGTGATGTGCCACCGTGGCCACCTTGCGGACGGCGATGCGCTGGCCGACGTCGGCAGCAAGGACATCACGGCGCATGTCAATTTCACCGGCATAGACGCCACCTTTGCCGAGCGGGCGATGGTGCAAAAACTCGTCAACGAGCATGAAATGGGCGAGCTGTTCAAGGTGATTGGCTTCGCAGCGCGAAACGCTACAGTTCCGCCGGCGGATACCTGGGCGCCGCTGGGCTTTGCGGCAGGTGACCGTAGCCACACGCTGTAGCGCCGGCGCTGCACAGCACTGCACTAACGATTGGCCATGGCGTTGGCCATGGCGCTGGCAATCGCCTCGTTGATGGTCGCCTGCAGGTTCATGCTTCTGATGACGCCCAGGCCGCTGCTGCTGGCCTGGATCACGGTCTGGTTGCGCAGGGTCTGGTCGTTCAGCGTGTTCTGGATGTAGGTTGCCAGCGGCACCGTGGCGGCGGCGGGCTCCACGGTATTGCCGGGGCCGTTTTGCACCACCTGGGCCTGCCTGACGATTTGCTGGCCCAGTGCCGCCGCCTGCGGTCCCGTGAGCCGGGTGATGTCGCCGAGATCGAACGAGGTCGACGAGATCAGCTGGCCATTGAGGAACACCGCCCGGCTGATGCCGAACGACACCACCAGACCGCCGCCGAGGTCAAAGCCGCCGCGCAGCTTGTCCAGGGTACGGTCGCTCGCGGCGAGCCAGACCATGCCCGGCCCGGGCGCCCGCTGATGCTGCTGTGACGGTGACTGCACGTCCGGCTGTGCCGGTCGGCGGCTATGGGCCTGACCGGCCCCGACAAGCAGCAGGCCGCAAAGGGCGGCTGACAGCCAGCGCGGATGCCGCTCCGGGCTTTGCCCGAAAAACAGGTGTTTCATCAGAAGTCTCCCGGGCCGTTTTTTGTCATCGTCGTGGCCGACAGGCCGTCGCGGTTGACACCAGCCGTCAAGGGCGCCTGCGGTGCGGCGCGCCAGTCTGTTGCCAGATTGAAGCGCGCTGATGTCATGCGGTTGTGCACAACGAACAACAGACTGTTTTGCCACATCGCACGGAAGTCAGCGCGGGACAGGGCGCGCGTGCCGTTGGCCGGGTCGCCGATCAGCACGCGGTCGCCGCGCAGCCCCTTGATCACCACGAAATGGTGGTAACCGTTTTCGTTGATCAGAACAATGGCGGGTACGCCGGCCTCGGCCAGCTTGTCCAGCGGCTGCTCGAAGCCGTCGGCCGCGAAACCATGCGCCTGCAAAAAGCGCTTCATGTCGAGCAGCGAAAAACCTTCGCGGCGTATCTTGGCCTGATCGCCCTGGCGGAACATGTGTTCAAACACCGTGGCCTCGGTCATCGGGTAGCCGTAGTGGTGGGTCAGCAGCGTGGCCACAGCAGCTGAGCCGCAGCTGAAGTCGTATTGCTGCAGCAGCGTGCCGGCCAGTCTCGACTGCCGAATACTGGTGACGGGCAAGAAAACATCGCCGCCGCCCAGGGCTGGCAGCAAGACCTGTTGGGCCGGCGCCAGGGAGGCCGTCATGGCCGCAGCCAGCGCCAGGAAGGAGAGCGGGCGACGCATGGTGTGCTCCTGGTCAGTTGATCTGCAGGTTCAGGATCACGGCGTTCTGGATCAGCACGTTGGCGCCGGAATTCTGGATCACCACCGGCAGGCCGCTCATGCTGGAAAACGCACCACCAGTGATGGCGTTGGTGCCCGTCGCCACATTGATGGCGGTGTTGTTGGCCGTGGTGCCGGCAAGCTGCATGTCGTTGTTGACAATCGAGGTGCCGCCGCGGAACTCCGCCAGCGTGGCGGTGGCCACCGGCTTGGCAAAGGCCAGTCCGGCTGGCCCTGACTGGTGCAGCGCCGAGCTGTCCGGCGCCTGCTGCGCCATCACCTGGCCCGGCAGCGCCGGGGCCAGCGCAGCGACAGCCAACCAGAAGGTGCGGGTCGTTTTCATCGTGCTCCCCTTTGTCTTTGTAGTTGTAGCGTCCACCGTAGCGATGGCGCGAAAAAACCGGCATCGACCGTGGCCCACGCCACGATCAATGCCGGCTGCCGGCTTACCTGCCGACTGCCAAGTTGGCCTGCACGTTGATGCCTTGCTGCACCAGCGATGCAATACCGCTGTTCTGGCTGGCCACCATGATGCCGGCGGCCGATTGCCCGACGCTGGTCATGCTGTTGGCCATGCTGAACGAGCCTGCGTTGACGCTGTTGCTGCCGCCATTGCCGCCAACGCCGCCTTGCCCGACGCCACCGGTGCCGCCTGAAGCGGTGTTGACGCCGCCGTTGCCCGCGCCACCCGTGCCGCCCGTGCCGCTGCCGCCGGCGCCGCCGCTGCCTGCGGCATTGTTGCCGTTGCTGGCGCTGCCATTGGTGGCGCTGCCGTTGGTGGCCGCGCCGCCGTTGCCGCCCGCACCCAGGCCGGCCGTGCGTGTGCCGCCACCGCCACTGCTGCCTGCAGCGCCACCGGCACCACCGGCGCCGCCTGCGCCCGTGCCACCACCGTTGCCAGCGGTGCCTCCGGCGCCGCCATTGCCAGCGGTGCCGCCAGCGCCGCCGTTACCAGCGGTGCCGCCGGCGCCGCCATTACCGGCGAGGGCGCCCCCATTGCCGCCGCCGCCCTCGGCACCGCCATTGCCGCCGCCGCCGTTGGCACCGCCATTGCCGCCGCCGCTATTGGCACCGCCGGACGAGTTGCCGCTACCGCCGCCGCCGGCACCCAGGGACGCGGCTGTGCCGCCCTGATTGTTGCCGGTTGCGGCCCCGCCGGCACCGTTGCCACCAGAGCCTGCGCTTGCGCTGCCATTGGTGGCGCTGCCGTGGGTGATAGCACCGTTGGAAGCCGAGCCGCCCGTTGCGCCCACAGCACCGACACCGCCAGCGCCGTTACCGCCGGTGGCGGTGCCTGTTGCACGACCCCCGCCGTACTCACGTTGAACGCGTTGGTGAACGCGCCAGTCGAGCCGTTGTTCAGCGCGGCTGAACGGGCTCCGCTGGCAGTCGCCGCGCCCGACCTTTTGTTGCTACTGCTGTCACTGCGATTGGCGTTGCTTGTGGTGGTGGGAATACTGGTGCTGGTACTCGTGCTGGTACTGGTACTGGTACTCGTGTTGCTGCCAACAGCCGTGGTCTGGTTGGTTGTATTCGCGAGCGCCACACCGCCAACGCTGAACGCAACTGCAATGGCCGAAGCCAAGATTGATTTCTTCATACGTCCTCCTGAGGTTTGATTTGACAAAAAAGACTTCGGTGAATTGCGTGACCGCAAATCGGTGGCACAAGCGCAACTTTGATGCCAGCCTTCATCGCCTCTGGATAAGTCCCTGACGCCATTGAGGAAAATGCAAATCAGGCCGGAGCAGACCCGCGCATATCGGCCCCGGCCGGGTTTGGCGGCCGGCTAACTGTCACAGTTTCTTGACGCCCGAAAGGCGAATTCGCATCAACCGCATCGCTGCGCCTTTGCTGTGCGTGCGCCTGGCTTCGCTGTGCAGGCGACTGAAACGTTCGTCAGGCGCATCATGAAAACGGGCCTGGCAAAACTGTCTCGCGCGTGTGACAGCAGTTGCTGCTTGCCAATGCGGCGCGTGATGCGATGCCGCGCGGTGCGATGCCCGATGGATGCACGTCGACGCATGGAGCCGCCGCCGCGCAGATGCGTGTGCAGGCGGCTGCATGAACGCCCTCATGGTGAAAGCAGTCGGTGCATGAGCTGGTCCGTGGATGCGTCCGGATCGCCTTCGCAAGACGGTCGCATCAGAGGCGTTACAGGGGCAAATCCCCACGGCAGCAACTTACTTTTGCTTGCAACATGACACTTGCCCCGGCGTGCCGTGATGCCTACGCTCATTGCAAGTAAAAGCAAGAGCATCACCGAGATGTGTAACTGCGCCGAAGGGAGGATGACATGAACCGATACCGTAGCAACTGGCCGTTGACCCTGGTGGCTTCGTCCGCGCTGGTCATGGCCGCAGAGCAGTCGCAGGCGCAGGGCGCGCCGCCAGCCACCGATCCCGATGCGCGTATCGAGCGACTGCAGCAGCAGCTGTCCGAGCAGGCCAGGCAAATCGAAACCCTCAAGCAGGCCGTGGCCGAGCAAGACGCCCGGCAGCGCGACATGCAGCGCACGATGGGCCAGCAGCCGCCACCGATTGCGGGGGCGGCCGCGACGGCGGAACCCGCATCCAGCCCGCCCGACGACGCGCAGCGACCGGTGCGTGTCGGCACGGCGCCGATGCAGGAGTTCCAGCTTCCCGCTGTGGCGCCGCTGTTCGACCAGCCGGGCATCCTCACACCGCGGGGCAAGTACGTGCTGGAGCCTTCGGTGCAGTACAGCTATTCCTCCAGCAACCGGGTGGCGCTGGTCGGCTGACCAACCGGCTCGAACTGGAGGCCCGGCTGCCGTATGTGTACCGCTCCGATTCAACCATCAGCCGCGAATTCCTTACCGGCTCGGCCTCCGAACGCGTCTTCAGCACCAGCGGCAGGGCGCTGGGCGATATCGAACTCGGCGCGCGCTACCAGTTCAACGAAGGCGGCGTCAACAAGCCCTACCTGATCGGTTCGCTGCGCTTCAAGACGCGCACGGGCAAGGACCCTTTCGACGTGGTGACCGACTGCGTCACGCGCTGCGTCGGCAACACCACCGGCACCGGCCTGCCGCTGGACCTGCCCACAGGCTCGGGTTTCTATTCGCTGCAGCCCGGCCTGACATGGCTGTTTCCGTCTGATCCCGCCGTGTTTTTCGGCGGCGTCAGCTACACCTACAACTTCAAGCGCACGGGCGTCAGCCGCCTCGTGCTCAACGGCGAGCGGGAGTTCATCGGCGACGTCGAACCCGGCGGGATCTTCGGTGTCAACTTCGGCATGGGGCTGGCGCTCAACGACCGTTCCTCGTTCAGCATGGGCGTGGACCTGAACTCGGTCGGACGCACGCGCCAGAACGGCGTGCCGCTGGCATCGTCGGTGCGCACCCAGCTCGCCAGCCTGCTGCTCGGCTATTCCTACCGCTACAGCGACAAGACCGC
>NCGI01000029.1 GCA_002256925.1 Polaromonas sp. 28-63-22 | reverse complement strand
ATCGTGCTTCTTGAAGACTGGCAGGTCAAATAGGGCAATCCTATGGCTACTTGATCCACCTGTTTTGGACACGTTGCACTTCGTACTTGAATCCAAGATCAATATTTCAGGCGCCACCGCAAGCCCACCACTGCCCAGGCCGATCAACCGTCCTGTCTTCGATCTTCCAGCGCCCGTGCCGCACAATCGAGCCGTGACCACGCCCAAGCCCACGCCGCCCGTTCCGGGTCGAACCCTGCCAAACTCCTTGCCGTCCTGGCTGCATGTGTCCGACCTGCAGGGCCTGGCGCAACTGGCCACGCGCGGCGTGCTGGGCGTGACCGACGTGGCCGAGTCTGTGCATGGCAATGTCTACCGGGCTGTGGCGGCGCCGTGGCGTCGTGCCGGGGCTGCCAACGATGCCGCAAGGGGGCGTGCGGGAGGTGCTACCGGCGGCATCACGGGGCTGGTGTACGGCAGCGTTCGCGGCCTGACCCGGCTCACCGGCGGCGTGGTTGACAAGGCGCTGGCCGGCGCGGGGCCGATGCTGGCCCGCAAGACCTCGTCGCCACCACGTGAAGCCATGCTGGCGGTGCTCAATGGGGTCCTCGGCGACCAGTTGCTGGAAACGGCCAATCCCCTGGCTATCCGGATGAGCTTGCGCCACCAGGGGCAATCGCTCCAGCTCGACAAGGCATCGCTTGCCGCGCGGTTTCCCGAAGCCACCGGCAAGGTGCTGGTCCTGCTGCATGGCCTGTGCATGAACGATTTGCAGTGGGCGCACAGCGATGGCGAGGGAAAGCAGGACTATGCCCAGACGCTGGCGCGCGAATGCGGGTACACGCCGGTTTATCTGCACTACAACACCGGTCGGCATGTTTCTGACAACGGCCAGCAATGCGCCGCGCTGCTGGAGCAACTGCTGGGTGCCTGGCCGCAACGAGTGGAAGACCTGACGCTGCTGGCGCACAGCATGGGCGGACTGGTGGCGCGCAGTGCTTGCCGCCAGGCCGAGCTGTCGGGCATGGCGTGGCGCGCGCAACTCAGGCGCATGGTGTTTCTCGGAACGCCGCACCATGGCGCGCCGCTGGAGCGCGTGGGCAGCCTGGTTGATGGCCTGCTCGGCAGCAACGTGGTGACCCGGCCGTTCGCAGCCATAGGCCACATCCGCAGTGCCGGCATCACCGATTTGCGTTACGGCTATGTCGTGCCGGCGGACTGGCAGCACGCCGACCGGTTTGCCCGCACGCCTGACGCGAGGACGCCTTTGCCGCTGCCTGCCGGCGTGGTTTGCTATGCGGTGGCGGGTGTCTCTGGGGCTGCCGATGTGGCCGCGCAGGGGGACGGGGTGCGCGCAGCATGGACGCAGACGGCGAAAAACGCGAAGGACGCCTTGTGGGGCGACGGGCTGGTGCCGGTCGGCAGCGCGTTCGGCGAGCATGCGGAGTCGGGACGCGTGCTGGCTTTTGCGCCAGACAGGCGCTGGCTCGCGCACGGTACCCACCACCTGGGGCTGCTGAAGTCGCCGGCGGTGGCCGCGCAACTGGTGCGCTGGCTGGGGCCGGACCGGGCGCGCCCTTAACGCTCGCGCTGGACCGGGAAATCGACGTTGGTGACCTGCCGCACCAGCAGGTTGACGGGCAGCGGATCGCGCGCAACCGGGCTCCACGGCAAAGGCACGTTGTCGGGAGACACTTCAATCAGGTGGTTGCCGGTCACGACCGAAGGAAATTCGTAGCGGCCCTGCGGGTCGGTGCGTGCGACGTAGCGCCGGTCGAGAATCACGGTGACGCCCGGCACGCCGCCTTCGGACGCTTCGCGCCGGCCGTTGCCGTTGGCGTCGAAAAACACGGTGCCGCCCAGCGTGCCGGCACCGCTGCCGGGCAAGCCGCCGAGCGGCGCGCTGGAAGACCCGGCGCTGGCTTCATAGCGCAGCAACAGCTGAACACTGCGGCTCACCGGTGTGACCGGCAGCGGCTGCAGGGTGGCCTCCGTCAGGGCCGACACCACCAGCGTTTGCAGCGGCTCCCTGCCGCGTGCTTCGGTGTAGCGCAGCACGACCGACCAGCCGTCAAAAGATTGCCAGCGCGCGCCCAGGTTGGCGCTGCGGGACTGGGCGCCGGTGCTGCGCTGGGCGCCGCGCACCGAAGCGTCGAGGTACCACTGGGACACCGGCGACACGGCGCCCAGCAGGCCCCATATCCAGCCGGAGCCCGGCGTGTCCCCGCCGGCCACATGCTCCCACGCCAGCGAGGTGTTCAGCGAGGTCGGGAACACCACCGGCCAGCTGTGGTCCACACCGAAGCGCGCGGTACGGGCTCCGCCAGCGTTGGCAAAGTCCGTGCGCCACTGGGTCTGGCCCCAGTCATGGGTCTGGTCCCAGTTCAGCAGCAGCGCCTGACCGGGGCTGGTGATTGTGCGCAGGTTCAGCGCAGCGCCCACTGCGTTGCGGGTATCGAGCCGGTAGCGGCCATTGAGGTTCAGAAAAGCGCTGCGGCCCGATGCGCCGTTGCCTGGCCCGGCGCCGCTGACGCTTTCGCTCAGCTCGGTGATGAACCCCGCCTGCCATTGGCGGGTGCTGGTATCGGCCTGCCAGTAAACACCCTGGAGGTCGCTCGCCAGCGGCGCCGCGCCCCAGCGCAGATTGGGTTCAAAACGAAACACGCCCGCCAAGTTGCGCCAGCGCTCGGTGCGCCAGGCGGCATCAGCCCAGAGCCCCAACGCACTGCCATCGCGCGAACTGGTGCTGCGCACCACATTACCCTGCAGACGCAAGCCGCCCGGGCGTTCGCTGGCAGGCAGAAAACTGGTGCTCGTGCCATCGCCAAGACCGTTGCCCCAGGGAGCAGGCCCTTCCCACGCGGTGGCCGCAAACACCGCGCCGGTATCCTGCGCTGTGCCCAGGCCACCGTAGTCGCTGATGCCTTGCCCCTCGATGATCTGAACGGCGCCACTCGTTCTGCCGCCGCCCACGCTGGACGGCCAACGCCACTGGCCGCCGGCCGAGGCAATGCGGCCCCCCGTAGGCGCAAATCCGGCAAGGTCGAGGCCGTTGAACAAGCCGGTACGTCCAGCCGACGCGTTGAGGTCCACCGAGTCGCCAAGCGTCCATTGACCGCCAAGACCGCGAATCGGCGTCGTCGGCACCGAGATGCGTCCGCGGCCTCGGGCCAGCGACGTGCTGCCGGTGTTGATGTCGCCGGCGCTGTGGTTGGCGCGCCAGCCGCCGTCGAGTGGCAGGCCCCGCTGGTCGATGCGCCAGGTGCTGCCGCTGGCGCCTCCCAGGTTGAACGCGGAATCGGTGCTTTGCCGGCTCAGGTTGGCGTTGATGGACAGTGAGCCGTAGTTGGGCGTGTCAAGAAAGCCGCCGATGCCGAGCGCCCGCGACAGGCTGCGTCCGTTGCCGCTTTGGGAGAATAGTGCGTAGTCCACGCGCAGGCTGCGCGGCCAGCCGGAGGCGTTGTAGCTGCTGCTTTTCAAGGCCAGCCCGTCGTCTGCGGGCAGCGACGACTCGCTCATCACGCGATCAACGTAGCCGGCGCTGGGCTGCACAGGCGCCGAAACGGCGGGGGCTGGCGCAGGTGCTGGTGCTTCAGCAGGCGCAGCCGCCTGGGCGACGGCGAGGGTGCAAGCGCTCGCCAGCGCCGCGCCGGCACCAGCGCCAGCCAGACGCCGCCATCGCCTTTTGCGGGTCAGGGCGTGCGGTGCATCGGCCGCGCCCGTCATGGCGCGAAGCGCTGGTCCAGGTTGTACGTCTGGTCTTTGCCCCACTCAAGCTTGCCGCGCACGGTGACCGGAAACTGCACTTGCACCTCGGTGTCCTGGTCGCCTTCCCGGGTGGCATTGAGCGTGACCGCACGTGTTTCGCCCGGAAGAATCGGCATGGAACTGGGGGTGAACTCGAGCGTTTTCCCCGAGGCATCGGTACCGGAGAGAAAACCGCCGAGCCTGCCGTGCGCCGCACCGGTGTTGCGTACCTGCAGCACGGGCGTCAACTTGCCGTTGACCCGCTGAACGCTGTTGCCGGTGATGGTCAGCTCGGGCGCAGCTCCCCCCATCACGACATACACCACCACGCCCAGCCGTGCCGAAAAGGGAATCGCCGGGCCGCCCTGCGCGCGGCTGAGCTGTTCCTGGCCTTCGAGCATGATGGCAAAGCGGCATTCGCCGGGCGGTGTGCCAGCGGGCGGGCTGACTTCAAAGCGAAAGCGGAAAGGCCGGCCTCCCGACACCGTGAGTTCGCGGCGTTCAATGGCCACCCACGGACGGCAACTGCCAGCCTGCAGCTCGTCGTAAAAAGTAACGGAGTTGTCAGGCGCCAGCGACCAGTCGGCCGTTTTGGCGCTCAAAGGCGTGGCTTCGACCGCTGCGTTGGTGATTTCAAGCACTTGGCGGCTGCTTTCACCAGCCTTGAGCTGAAGTTCAAAACGGGGCGGCGAAACCGCCAGGGCAAATTCCCCCGCGAGGGCGCTACCGCTTGCAGCCAGGGCCACCAAGGTGGCACCGGCCGCCAGTAGCGCCTGAAGACGGCGTGGGTGCAGACCTGTCATGGCGTATCGACCTCAAAATAAAACTGCAGGGATTGTGGATACACCAGCGCACGCCCATCGGTCTTGAGGCTCAGGTCCAGTGTCTCTTCGAGCGACGGGGAGGGCGTCACGCCATCGAAAACCAGCACCCGCGTGCCCGAACGCAAGCTGCCGGGCAACAGCCGGCCTTGCGTGCGCCAGCTGGCGTAGATGGGCTCGCCCGCCGCAGGCGCCAGGGCCATGTACACGCGCACCGGCTGGTTGACCCAGCGGGCAAGATTGAGCCGGAGCGCCACCCGAAGGCTGGCTTCCACGGTGTGGTCGGCCCCGCGGCCGGGAACCAGCTGCTTCCAGCGCATCGGCACGACACCCTGGCTGACCACCGAGCCGCTGTCGTCAACCCGTATGGTCGCCGCCTGCGCAGGCACTGCCGGCCAGGCCAGCAAAACCAGGCTGATCAGTACGAAAAGAGTCAAGGCCCGGCGGCAAACATTTGGGGCGTTCATTCAGGGTGCCGTCAGTGTGTATTTGACCCGGCCTTTGAATGTTCCGGCGGGCACCAGTTGCGCATTGGCGTAGTTGAACTGCAGGCAGCTTTCGAACCAGGTATTTTGTGTGACGCCCAGCAGGGTTTGCGCGGCCCCACCCACAAAGGTGCCGCTGGGTATGGTGGCCGTCGCGTCGCCGTTGCCGCCGGAGACCCACGAAACCGAATTGAAAGGAATGGTCTGGCCGCCCGCATTGACCAGGGCGCTGTCGGCCTGCGCGGAAAGCGTCGCGTTGGCCGAAGCGCCAGGGGTGCGAAAGAAGCCACCAATATAAACTTGGGACGGTACCGAACAGAAGGTGAACCCGTCGTAGGGGCTGGCGGTTACTGTGCTGTCGGTGGTCATGGGAAGCGGGCCCCCGCCCAGATTGGCAGGGGGCACGGTCACAGTGACGTTATTGATGGTGGCGTTGTTGCTGGGCGTTCCGCCAGCGTTGAAGCGGGTACCGGTCATGCTACCTGCGCCCACCTGCAGGTAAATGGACTTGGTGCCCGCCGTGATGCCGACGACGAAGGCATGGCTGGACAGCGGCGCGAGTGAACCCAGCAGCAGGGCGAGCGCACGCAACTTTCCCGCTTTGCCCGGGCACGGTGGAATCAGCGATGTTGCGGGTGCAGGCATGCTGCGAACTTTACGCGAAATCATGGCTGTAAAGAGCAGGATAGCGCGCGTCATCGGGTGCCAGGCGAACGCAGCCGCTACAACTGCGCTACGGTGACGGTGCGCGGCTCTCGGCGCGGGAGGTGTGTGCCGTTCCCGGCCACCGGCGAGATGCTGCCGTGACGCGGGTCGGCGTTCCAGGAGCTTTCGGCGCGGACAAGCTTGCGGTTGGCAGCCAGCGTCGTCGCCTGGTCTTGAGTGCCGACCAGTCCTGCGCTTGTCGAAAGAAGGCTCACGCTGCCGCTGTTGGCTTCCACGCGAACCGTGGCTGTCGAATCGGTGGTGTCCGCCTGTGCCGCGGTGCGCACGCGCAACAAAAGGGAGGGCAGCACGACGATGGAGAAATCAAGCTTGGCCGTCACGCGCGTGCCCTTGGTTGCCACACCTGCGAAAGCGGACTCCGCCTGCGTATGCAGGGAGAGGGTACCGGTTATCAACCCCAAGAAAGCAAGTTTGATAAGTATCTTCATGAGACTCAGCATAACTAACAAATGCTGAGAAATTCATTGAAAATGATTTTAAGAAGTCAATGATTGATAAACTGTGATTTATATCGCTATTTGACAACTTGCCCATGACTAGTACCCACCCGAAAGGCTGGTCCTGTCATGGGGTTTGTCGATCAACACGTGTCAGCCTTGAGTAAAACCAACCGTTCAGAGCTGGGTGGCTGTGTAGGTGACGCGGCCGTTTTTGGCAATCGTTCCACCGTAGGTACCGGCCGGGACGGTGTTGGCGTTGAGGTAGGTATAGGTCCACTTGCCTTCAACGCGGACGACTTTGTTGGTGGCCGTCAAGGTGGTGGCCGTGCCGGGACCGCCGGCTGCACCGGTGTTGAAAGCCGGGTGGGCAATAGCTGCGTTGGTGAAACCGGCGGTGGTTGCGGCCAAAGGCGCCGCAGCTACGCTGATCTGGCTCCAGGGGATGACTTCGCCAGCGGTGCCGGTGGTCAAGGGGCCGGTGGTGGTGGAGTTCAGGCTGATGTTGCCGCCGTTGCCATACGAGCGCACCGTGACGGCGCCTGCGGTCAGGTCGCCGCCGATTCCGGCGATCACGGAGGCGTCGCCCACGTTGGCGGCGGGCACCGTGTAGGTGATGCCGTCAATCGTGCCATCGGTAGCAGCATTGCCGCTGCTGGTACCAACACGCAGAAACAACACCTGCGGAATGATCACCGTGAAGTCAAGACGGGCGCTGGCGACCGAGCCGGTAACGGCGGGATTCACGAATTGCGATTCGGCGTGAACGCTGGAGGCGAACAAACCAGCCAGGGACAAGGCGCTGATTAAAATGACTTTTTTCATGACGGGGCTCCAAATAGTTGAAGAGAGAGAAGACGAGAATTAGAAAGTGATGTCACTGTAACGAATCAATTCATGAAATGGACGACCTGGCACCCAAACAACTCAGGTAGATCAGTAATTTTTCACGGTAAGTCGTTGAAATTCAAAGATTTGCTTCAAACTCGATTGTCGAGATGTTGGCTGCAAGAAACAGTAACCGACATGTAAAAGCAGTCTTTGACGGCCCTTTGAGGGTCATTTGTAACATTTAAGTAACATTTAGCAAGAACCGAGAAGTGACGATGCAAACACAAACCATGGCGTTTCAGGCGGAAGTAGCGCAGCTGTTGAAGCTGGTGACCCACTCGCTCTACTCCAACCCGGAAATCTTCCTGCGTGAGCTGATCTCCAACGCGTCAGACGCCTGCGACAAGCTGCGCTTTGAGGCGCTCAACGATGCCGCTCTGTATGAAAACGACACCGAACTCCAGGTGCGTGTCAGCTTTGACAAGACCGCCAAAACCCTGACCATCTCGGACAACGGCATTGGCCTGTCCCAGCAAGAGGCTATCGACAACCTGGGCACCATTGCCAAAAGCGGCACCCGCGAGTTCATGTCGAAGCTTTCGGGCGACCAGAAAAACGACGCGCAGCTGATTGGTCAGTTCGGGGTGGGGTTCTATTCGGGCTTTATCGTGGCCGACCGCATCACGGTGGAGAGTCGTCGCGCCGGGTTGCCCGCCGAGCAGGGCGTTCGCTGGGCAAGTGCCGGCACGGGCGAGTTTGAAGTGGCCGACATCGTGCGTGAAGGGCGCGGCACCAGCATCACGCTGCATTTGAAGGACGACGCGCATGACTACCTGAACGCCTGGAAACTCAAAGGCATCATCAACAAGTATTCCGACCATATCTCCCTGCCCATCCTGATGCCGAAGGAAGTCTGGAAAGAAGGCGAGAACGACCAGCCGGGTGAAATGGTCGTCACCGGAGACTGGGAAACCGTCAACCAGGCGGCGGCGCTCTGGACGCGGGCCAAAAAAGACATCACGCAGGAGCAGTACGACGAGTTCTACAAGCAGATCAGTTACGACAGCCAGCCGCCGCTGGCGACGACGCACAACCGGGTTGAAGGCTCCACCGAATACACCCAGTTGCTGTTCATCCCCGGCAAGGCGCCGATGGACCTGTTCAACCGCGACAAGGCGGCGGGCGTCAAGCTGTACGTGAAGCGGGTTTTCATCATGGACGAGGCGCAGGCCCTGCTGCCGACCTATCTGCGGTTCGTCAAGGGCGTGGTGGATTCAGCCGATCTGCCGCTGAATGTGTCGCGGGAACTGCTGCAGGAAAGTCGGGCGGTGAAGGCCATTCGCGAAGGTTGTACCAAGCGCGTGCTGTCGATGATTGAAGACCTGGCGGCCAACGACGCTGAAAAATTCGGCACGTTCTATGCCGAATTCGGCGCGGTGCTGAAAGAAGGCCTGGGCGAGGACTTTGCGAACCGCGATCGCCTGGCCAAACTGTTGCGCTTTGTCAGCTCCACCACTGACACTGTCAGCGTGAGCTTTGCAGAGTACAAGGCCCGCATGAAAGAAGGCCAGACCGCGATTTATTACATCACGGCAGACACGCTGGCGGCCGCCAAAAGCAGCCCGCAGCTGGAGATATTCCGTAAAAAGGGCATCGAAGTTCTGCTGATGGCTGACCGCGTGGACGAATGGGCCCTGAATTACCTGCAGGAGTTTGATGGCACGCCGCTGCAATCGGTCGCCAAAGGCGCTGTGGATTTGGGCCAGCTTCAGGACGAGGGCGAGAAGAAGGCGCTCGAAGAAGCGCAAACCCGCTTCAAGCCGGTGCTGGACAGGCTGAAGGAAGCGCTGAAGGACAAAGCGGCAGACGTGCGGGCCACCACCCGCCTGGTCGATTCGCCCGCCTGCCTGGTCGTGCAGGACGGGGACATGTCCACCCAGCTGGCCCGCATGCTCAAGCAGGCAGGGCAAGCGGTACCCGAAGTCAAGCCGGTTCTGGAAGTCAATGCGCAGCACCCGCTGGTACGCAAACTGGAAACCAGTGACAACTTTGACGACCTCGCGCAGATCCTGTTTGATCAGGCGCTGCTGGCCGAGGGCGGCATGCCGGAAGACCCGGCGGCGTACGTGCGTCGGGTCAATCAGTTGCTCGAGAAGGCCTGATCGTCACAAGCGGGGGGCGCATAGACGTTGTCACCCCGCCGTGTGTGGAAAGGGCGTGGCAGGCGCCAAGTTTCAGCGAAACTTGCGCCGGGCGTCCAGTGCGAGGCCGGCCCCAATGCTTCCGAAAAGGTCGCCCTCCACACACTTCGCTTCGGGCAACAGTCCTGACAGGCTTTGCCGCAGCAGCGGTACGCCGCTTGAGCCGCCGGTGAAAAAAACGGTGTCAATGCTTTTCGCGTCCACACCTGCATCTTGCATCAGGGCCTTGAGCGTTGCCTCGACTCGCCGTACGAGGTGCCCAATGGCCTCAGCGAACGTCTGACGGCTCAGGTGCAGGGACAAGCCCGGCTCGACGCGTCCGAGGTCCAGGTTGGTGGCGTGGGCGCCTGACAAATCAATTTTGGCGGCTTCCACCTGCAGCGCGAGCCAGTGACCCGAACGTTGCCGCACCAGGCTGAGCAGGCGGTCCAGCTGGCCTTTGTTCTCCGCGTGTCTGCGCAGGTCCAGCATTTCGGCCCACGCTTTGCGTGTGTAGGCCGCATGAATGGTGTGCCACGTGGCGAGGTTGAAGTACGGGGCCGACGGCATTTCACGCCCGCTGGTGAGGGCACTGCCCATGCCCAGCAGCGGCATGACCCCGGCGAGGCTGAGGTATTTGTCAAAATCAGTGCCGCCTATGTGCACGCCGCCAGTGGCAAGAATATCGTCGCGGCGGTCGGCTTTCAGAGCGCGCGTGGGTGAAAGGCGTATCAGTGAAAAGTCCGACGTACCGCCGCCAATGTCTGCGACCAGCACCAGCTCTTCGCGAGACACCTGCGATTCATAGTGGAAAGCGGCAGCAATCGGTTCAAACTGGAAGGCGATGTCCTTGAAGCCGACGGCGTGCGCGATGTCGCGCAGGGTTTTTTCGGCCCGTTGATCGGCGCGGAGGTCGTCGTCCACAAAAAAGACCGGGCGACCTAGCACCGCCTGGCTGAACGGCCGGCCTGCCGCCTGTTCGGCGCGTCGTTTGAGCTCTGCGATGAAATGTTGCAGCAAGGTCCGGAACGGCAGCGCCTGCCCGTTGAGCTCGGTGTGATCATCGATCATCGACGTGCCCAGCAGGCTTTTCAGCGAGCGCATCAGGCGGCCTTCGTGACCGTGCAGATAGTCGGCGAGCACTGCCCGCCCGTAGCTGGCGGGCTGGCCTTCGGCGTGAAAGAAAATGACTGACGGAAGGGTTGGTTTTCCGTCTTCAAGCGGCAGCAAGGCCGAAGTCCCGGGCCGGTCCCATCCCACCGTGGAGTTGGAGGTACCAAAGTCGATGCCGCACGGCTCAGAAGTCATGTTGTTGTCGTTGAAGGTGGAGGCTGGCTGCTGAACAGCGCCCGCGCCACGCCGGTGTCGATGTGTCCGGCGGCGTGCCGAGTGCCTGGGCCCGGCCGGATCACCGGATGGAAGGATCAGCCGAGTCGGGGTGTGTCGTCGATGTCAAGGGCTGGCGGCGAGGCACGGCCCGACGCAGGCTTTTGCCAACCCGTGAATATAGCCGGTGTCAGGCCGCTACCTACTCGAACCCGCAGGCCGCGCGCAGGGCTGCTGCATCGGCATCCACAAGCATGGCGACCAGCGCATGGGCCGCGTCAGGTTCGGCTGCCCGGGTGCAGACCGCTGCGCTGTACACGGTGGCGAGTTCGAAAGCTTTCGGCAGCGGCGCCACGAGCTGGACGCCATCGGTATAGATGATTTCGGTCACCTGGGTACAGCCTATCAAGCCCGAGCCGTCGGCTTCAGCCATGGCCGCCATGGCCGTGGCGCCGTTGGGGAAAGGATGCAGCCGGCCGGAAAGTTCGGCATCGAGGCCCAGCTGTTTGAGAACCTGCATGAAATGAATCCCCGCCGTGGCCTTGACCGGGTCCGGAAAATAGATGCCGCGCGCGGCTTGAAGGGCTGCTTTCAATGCTTCCGGGGTGCCGACCTGCGGGGCCGCGTCGCCCGCTTTCACCGCCACGCCTGTTTTGACGACACCCAGAGGGCGCACGCTGGCTGCGACCACCACGCCGCTCGCAGCCAGTTGCGCGATGAGCGCTTCGGTGAGAATGAGGACGTCGCACGGTGCACCGGCCAGCAGGCTGTCCTTCATCATGCCGACCGCGCCGAAACTGGCATCGATCGCGCACTGGTGCTGGGCCTCAAACCGGTCTTCGAGTTGCGTGACCAGGCCCTGGGCCGCGCCACCGCTAAGCAGGTTGATGTTTTTCATGGTGCGCCTGAATCTTTCGCGGTGAAGGGGGAACCACGCCGGGCGACAAAAGCCCCGGCAGATTGTCGGGCTCAGTCAACCTTGATACGGGCCGTTTTTATCACGCGCGCCCATTTGTCGATATCGTCACGCACATACTTGTCAAACACCTCGGGCGACATCACCAGCGGAGACGCTCCCTGCTTGCTCCATAGCTGCCTGACTTCGGGCTGTCCGACGATTTTGGACACTGCCGCATTGAGGCGGTCAACCACAGCCTTGGGCGTTCCCTTCGGCGCCATCAGGCCCAACCAGATCGTGGCTTCGTAGCCGGGCACACCGGCCTCGCTCATCGTGGGCACGTCGGGCAGCACTTCGGAACGCTGCCTGCCGGTGGTCGCCAGGGCCTTCACCTTGCCCGCACGGACCTGCTCGGCCATCGTGGTGACGGCGTCGAACATTACATCAACCTGCCCGCCGATCACGTCAGTCCGGGCGCCGGAACTGCCGCGGTACGGTATGTGCACCAGGTAAATACCCGCCATGCTTTTGAACAGTTCGCCGGCCATGTGGTACGGCGTGCCCGGGCCTGACGAGGCATAGTTGATCTTGCCGGGCTGGGCCTTGGCCTGGGCGATGAGCGCGCCGACGGTGGATGCCGCAAGGGCCGGGTTCGCCACCAGCACGAGGTCGGAATAGTTGATGGGCGCGACGGCGACAAAGTCGCGCATGAGCTGAAACGGCTTGGTCGGAATCAGGGTTTCGTTGACCGTGTGGGTATTGGACATCAGCAGCAAGGTGTAGCCATCGGGGGCTGCCTTGGCCACTGCGTCCGTGCCGATCACGGAGCCCGCGCCCGGCCGGTCCTCCACCACAAAGGGTTGCCCGAGCTCATCCTGCAGGCGCTGCGACAGGAAGCGGGCGTACACATCGGCCGGTCCGCCTGCAGCGAATGGCACGATGATTTTCACCGGCTTGGTGGGCCAGGTCTGCGCCATCACGGGCGATGAAGCGATGGCGTACATCACGCCAAGGGCCGCGAGCAGCGGGCGAAGGGAGGCAGGACGCATGGGCAACTCCGGAAGTGATGGGGAAGCGCCGGGCGGGCGGACCCCGCGCTTGTTTACTCGACCTTGCCGATGCGTTTGACGACACCAGCCATACGCGCCGCATCGGCCTGAACGTATTTTTCAAAATCGGGCGCATCCTGGTAGAGCACCGGGCTGCCCGCGTTCAGGATGACGTCCTTGACCTTGCTGTCCTGGGCCGCCGCTTTGGCGGCGGCGCGCAGGCGCTGGGCAATTGGCTCGGGCGTGTCTTTGGGGATGAACAGGCCGGACCACTGCGCATATTCGGCGTTGTAGCCGGCGTCTTTCAGGCTGGTCGTTTCCGGCAACGCGCCGACAGGGCTGGTACCCCAATGCGCCAGCACGCGCAGTTTGCCGGCCTTGACCTGCTGCAACACCGTCGCCGGGCCGGAAGACACCGCGTCGATCTGACCGCCGAGCAGCGCCACGACAGCCGGGCCGGCGCCGGTGAACGGCACGTGGGTCATCTTGATGCCCGCGTTCTGCGACAGGATTTCCATCGGCACATGCATGGTGCCGTAGCTGCCCGACGAGCCGTAGTTGATGGCACCCGGGCGTTTTTTGGCGTCGTCCACAAACTGCTGCACGGTTTTCCAGGGCGCATCGGCGCGCACGGCCAGCACGGTAGGGTCGGCGGTGAAGCGCGCGATCGGCCGCAGGTCAGCCAAGGCAAACATGGCCGGCCGGCCCAGCACCACGTCGGCTTCGGGAATGACGGTGAGTGACGACAGCGCGAGCAAAACGGTGTAGCCGTCGGGCTTGGCTTTTGCCGCTGCGGCCATGCCAATACCGCCGCCCGCGCCGGCCCGGTTTTCAATCACCACCGGCTGGCCGAGGTCGCGCGACATCGCCTCGGCGACGGGCCGCGCCACCAGGTCGGCCAGACCGCCCGGTGGAAACGGTACGATCATGGTGACGGGGCGGGCAGGCCAGCTGTTTTGTGCCGCTGCGGACAGTGCGGCGGAAACCAGCAAGCCGGTAAGGATGAGGGATCTGCGTTTCATGTCTCGGGTCTCTTTTCTCTTGGGTAGAGGGTCTGCGCTTCGAATGAAATCAGCCCGCCGCCGAACGTTTTCAGGGGGCTTTCAGGGGGCTGTTTTCTTTCGTTTGCATGCTAACATCCGCTGCAAAATTTTCCGATCATCGCAATCCCTAATCTACACCGATAACCCCCTTGCGCGCACCCGCCGGCGCAAGCTGCCCGAACCGTTCAACCCCGCCACCATCACGAGACACCCGCCATGAAAATTGTTGCCTTTCATCACAACGGCCAGCCAGGCGTCGGTATCGTCTCGGCCGATCTGCAGCAGATCGAGCCTTTCGACATGCCCCTGGCGCAGCGCGAGGGCGGCGCACTTGCGCTGATCGAGAGGCAGGCGCGCGGCGAACCCCTGCCGGGCGCGCTGCCAGCGATTGCCCTGGCGGACGTGCACATCACCGCGCCGCTGCCCAGGCCGCGGCGCAACATTTTCTGCGTCGGCAAGAACTACTTTGCGCACGCCAGAGAGTTTGCCGGCAGCGGTTTTGACAGCAGCGCCCAATCGGGCGGCGAGATTCCGGCCGAGCCCATCATCTTCACCAAGGTGCCTGAATCGGTCGTCGGACCCGGCGCAGCCATTGAAATGCCGGCTGCCTCCAGCGCCATCGACTATGAAGCGGAGCTCACGATCGTGATCGGGCGTGGCGGCAAAGGCATCCTGGCCAAAGATGCGCTGGCCCATGTCTGGGGCTACACCATCATCAACGACGTGACGGCGCGCGACTGGCAAAGCCGGCACCAGCAATGGCATCTGGGCAAGTCGTTCGACACCTTTTGCCCGATGGGGCCGTGGCTGGTGAGCGCCGATGAGTGCGACGGCACCAACACCGGCGTGCGCTGCTACGTCAACGGCGAGCTGCGGCAAAACGCCTCGACCAGGGATTTCATTTTCGATATTCCCAAGCTGATCGAAACCATCTCGGCCGGCATCACGCTCTACCCCGGCGACCTCATCGCCACCGGCACGCCGGTGGGCGTCGGCATCGGCTTCAAGCCACCGAAGTATTTGAAGTCGGGCGACGTGGTGCGGGTGGAAATTGACGGCATCGGCATTCTGGAAAACCCGGTTCGCTGAGGCGTCCGGCCGATGGCGCGACACTTTTGGTAGCCAACGTTTCAAGCCACCGGGCTTCCGCCTGGCATCGGGAAGAGTTGGTGCGTACACTGCCAGTGGGAAAGAGCGGTGGGCGGCGCGGCACGGCGCCATCTCCGCGTTCAATACCTGCCCGTTGTCTCCTGTCTGATACCTGCCTGATACCCGGAAACCTCGTTTGACCCGCTATAGCGTCCTTGTTCTGATGGCCTTGCCGGCGATGCTGCTGACCGCCTGCAATTCCGTGGGTGTCGGTTTTGGCATACCGGTCGGGCCGTTTTCGATTGGCGTGGGTGCCGGCTCGGGCGGCGTTTCTGCCGGCGTCGGCACCGGCGTGGGGCCATTGGGCGTGGGTGTCGGCGTGAACCAGAGCGGCCAGGTCACCGGGGGTGCAGGCGTTGGCGTCAGCACGCCGGTCGGCAACAGCAACGCGCGTGTCGGCGCGGGCATCGGGACCGGCCGCGTGCTCTACGACCCGAATGGCAAGCCGGTGCAGCCGGTGACGCCACAACCAGGCGTCGTCATGCCGGGCCCGCCGCGCCCCGCCGCACCGTCTAACTGAACCGGCACGGCATCAGACGACCAGCGGCGCTGCCTGCATCGCTTCGTTCTGCTCTTCCAGCATATCGACCTGGCCCTTCCAGTAGTCACTGGAGCCGAACCACGGAAAGTTGATCGGAAAGATCGGGTCGTGCCAGCGCTGCGCCAGCCAGGCGCTGTAATGCACCAGGCGCAGCGTGCGCAGCGGCTCGATCAGCGCCAGCTCCCGGCGGTCGAAGGCGCGAAATTCTTCATAGCCATCGACCAGCGCGCCCAGTTGCCGCGTGCACTGCGCCCGGTCACCCGAGGTCAGCATCCACAGGTCCTGCACGGCCGGGCCGGTGCGGGCGTCATCCAGGTCCACAAAATGCGGGCCGGCGCCGGGCAGGCCTTCGGGCGTCCACAAAATATTGCCGGGGTGGCAGTCGCCGTGCAGGCGAAGCTGCCTGACCTCCCCCACGCTTTCAAACACCGCCAGCGCCGTGAGCATGGCCTCGTCAAAAGCCTTGTGCCAGCGCGACGCCATGTCGAGCGGCAGGTAGCCGCCGGCCAGCAACACGTCGCGTGACGCATAGCCGAAGGTTTGCAGGTTCAGGGCGGGCCGTTGCAGGAATGGCGCGCTGCTGCCGACGGTATGGATGCGCGCCAAAAACCGGCCTATCCATGCGAGCACGTCCAGGTTGTCGAGTTCGGGTCGCCGGCCGCCGCGGCTGGGCGACACGCTGAAACTGAAGCCGCCGAAGTGGTTCAGGGTGTGGCCGTTCAGGGTCAGCGGGCCGACCACCGGTATCTCGGCGGTCATCAGCTCGGCGGCGAACGCGTGCTCTTCAACAATCTGCGCATCGCTCCAGCGCTCAGGCCGGTAAAACTTGGCCACGACGACATCGCCCGCCAGATCGCCCGCACCGACCGGGCTTTCAAGATGGATCTGGTAGACACGGTTTTCGTAGCTCGACAGCGCCAGGATCCGGCCATCGCCGAGCAACCCGACGCTGGCCAGTGCGTCCAGAACCACGTCGGGGGTCAGCGGCTCGTAGGCGTGCCGCGCCGCAGGGGCTGCGGTTTCACTTTTTTCAGTCATCACGCATTGTCGGCGCAGTTGCCTGACGGCGGGCTGATGACGACGCTGGATGCGCCGGTGGGTGCTGCGGCGGCTGCAGGGCCTGTTTTGTTAGTGAAATTGGCCTCTAGTGTGGTGTTGCACGCTATCCGGCACATAAAACTGCGTCTTTTTGCCCAGGGCGGCGTTGCAAATCCTCGCAATAGTGGAACTATTGCTGTGGTTT
>NCGI01000272.1 GCA_002256925.1 Polaromonas sp. 28-63-22 | reverse complement strand
CCGGCGTCCATCGTGTTCACCGATGGCCGCCAGATCGGCGCCACGCTGGACCGCAATGGCCTGCGTCCGTCGCGCTATTGCGTGACCGATGACGACCTGGTCATCATGGCGTCCGAATCCGGCGTGCTACCAATTCCCGAGCACAAGATCGTGCGCAAATGGCGGCTGCAGCCGGGCAAGATGTTCCTGATCGATCTGGAGCAGGGCCGCATGGTCGATGACGAAGAGATCAAGGCGACGCTGGCGCACAGCAAGCCGTACAAGCAATGGATTGAGAATTTGCGGATCAAGCTGGATGATGTGAAAGCGGGGGCAACCCTCACCCCAGCCCTCTCCCAGAGGGAGAGTGAGCAAGAAGCGACGGGATCGCCGAGCCTGCTGGATCGTCAGCAAGCCTTCGGCTACACGCAGGAAGACATCAAATTCCTCATGTCCCCGATGGCCGCGAACGGCGAGGAAGCTACCGGCTCGATGGGCAACGACTCACCGCTGGCCGTGCTGTCGAACAAGAACAAGCCGCTTTACAACTACTTCAAGCAGCTCTTCGCGCAGGTGACGAATCCGCCGATCGACCCGATTCGCGAAGCGATCGTGATGTCGCTGGTGTCCTTCATTGGCCCCAAGCCCAACCTGCTCGACATCAACCAGGTCAACCCGCCGATGCGGCTGGAAGTCAGCCAGCCGGTGCTGAACGTGGCCGACATGCAGAAGCTGCGCGACATCGAAGCGCACACGCAAGGCAAGTTCAAGAGCTACACGCTCGACATCACCTACCCGCTCGCGTGGGGCCATGAGGGTGTGGAAGCCAAGCTGGCTTCGCTGTGCGCAGAAGCGGTTGATGCCATCAAGAGCGGCAAGAACATCCTGATCGTCAGCGACCGCGCCGTCACGGCGACGCAGGTGGCGATTCCAGCTTTGCTGGCGCTGTCAGCTGTTCATCAGCACCTGGTGAAAGAAGGTCTGCGCACCACGGCAGGCCTGGTGGTTGAAACCGGTTCGGCACGTGAGGTGCACCATTTCGCCGTGCTCGCGGGCTACGGCGCCGAAGCGGTTCACCCCTACCTCGCGATGGAAACGCTGGCGGAATTGTCCAAAGGTTTGCCGGGCGTTTTGAGCACCGAAAAAGCGGTTTACAACTACACCAAAGCCATCGGCAAGGGCCTGTCGAAAATCATGTCCAAGATGGGCGTGTCGACCTACATGAGCTACTGCGGCGCGCAGTTGTTCGAAGCGATTGGCCTCAGCCGCGAGACGATTGCCAAGTTCTTCACCGGCACCGCCAGCCAGGTCGAAGGCATGGGCGTGTTTGAGATTGCTGAAGAAGCGCTGCGCATGCACCGCGCTGCGTTCAGCGATGACCCGGTGCTGGCCAACATGCTCGATGCCGGTGGCGAATACGCCTGGCGCGTGCGCGGCGAAGACCACATGTGGACGCCGGATGCGATTGCAAAATTGCAGCATTCGACGCGTTCGAACAACTGGAACACCTACAAGGAATACGCCCAGCTTATCAACGACCAGAACCGCCGTCACATGACGCTCCGCGGGCTGTTCGAATTCAAGATTGATCCGAGCAAGGCGATTGCTATCGATGAAGTCGAGTCGGCGAAAGAAATCGTCAAGCGCTTTGCCACCGGCGCGATGTCGCTCGGCTCCATCAGCACCGAGGCGCATGCCACGCTGGCCGTGGCCATGAACCGCATTGGCGGCAAGAGCAACACGGGTGAGGGCGGCGAAGACCCGGCGCGCTATCGGCAAGAGCTGAAAGGCATCCCGATCCGCAAGGGTGAAACGCTGAAAAGCGTGATCGGCGAAAAAGTCGTCGAAGTTGATCTGCCGCTGCAAGATGGTGATTCGCTGCGCTCCAAAATCAAGCAGGTTGCTTCGGGCCGTTTTGGCGTCACCGCTGAATACCTGGTGTCGGCCGACCAGATCCAGATCAAGATGGCGCAGGGCGCCAAGCCCGGCGAGGGCGGTCAGCTGCCCGGCGGCAAGGTCAGCGACTACATCGGCGCGCTGCGGTATTCGGTGCCGGGCGTCGGCTTGATTTCGCCGCCGCCGCATCACGACATTTATTCAATCGAGGATTTGGCGCAGCTCATTCATGATCTGAAAAACGTCAACCCGCGCGCCAGCGTCAGCGTCAAGCTGGTCAGTGAAGTCGGCGTTGGCACCATCGCGGCCGGCGTGGCAAAAGCCAAGGCCGACCATGTGGTGATTGCAGGCCATGACGGCGGCACGGGCGCGTCGCCCTGGTCGTCGATCAAGCATGCGGGCTCGCCGTGGGAAATCGGCCTGGCCGAAACGCAGCAGACGCTGGTGCTCAACCGCCTGCGCGGCCGCATCCGCGTGCAGGCTGACGGCCAGATGAAAACCGGCCGTGACGTGGTGATTGGCGCGCTGCTCGGCGCTGATGAATTCGGCTTCGCCACCGCGCCGCTGGTGGTCGAAGGCTGCATCATGATGCGCAAGTGTCACCTCAACACCTGCCCGGTGGGCGTCGCCACGCAAGACCCGGTGCTGCGTCAGAAATTCAGCGGCAAGCCCGAGCATGTCGTCAACTATTTCTTCTTTGTGGCCGAAGAAGCGCGTCAGTTGATGGCGCAGCTTGGCGTGCGCACCTTCGATGAGCTGATCGGCCGCGCTGATTTGCTCGACACGCAAAAAGGCATTGAGCACTGGAAGGCCACCGGCCTCGACTTCAGTCGCCTGTTCTACCAGCCCAACGTGCCGGCCGATGTGCCGCGCCTGCATGTCTCCGCGCAGGAACACGGTCTGGAAAAAGCGCTCGACGTGCGGCTGATCGAAAAGTCCAAAGCCGCGCTCGAAAAAGGCGAGAAGGTGCAGTTCATCGAGGTGGCGCGCAACGTCAACCGCACCGTCGGCGCGATGCTGTCGGGTGAGCTGACGCGGCTGCGC
>NCGI01000271.1 GCA_002256925.1 Polaromonas sp. 28-63-22 | reverse complement strand
CGCGATCTCGCGCTGTGCAAAATCGCGCACGGTGTCGCGCAGGGCGTCGATGTCTTCGCCGAGCTGGAAGTTGAGGCCTGGAAGGTCGGTCATGGTGGAGGCTTTCGACTGAAACAGAGAGGGAGGGCGGTTAGTATTTTTTGGGGACGGGCACGAGCGTTTGCTGCATGACCGCACAGGCGTTTTGCGTGCCATCGGGTGCGATGTGCATCACATCGGCGGTCGTCACGATGATGCGCTTGCCGGCCTTGGCCACCCGGCCGATGGCGCGCAGCTCGCCGTCGTTGAACCCGGCGAGAAAGTTGATCTTGTATTCAACGGCGCCGCGACCGTCAAGGCCGCATAGCCGCCGGCAATATCGGCCAGCGCGCCCATCGCGCCACCGTGAAAGCCGCCCTGTTGCTGCGTCACGCGGTCGGAATACGGCAGCGCGATTTCACACAGCCCCGATTCGACCCGAACCAGCCGCGCACCGAGGTGCTGCATCATGCCCTGCCGCAGAAAACTGGCTTCCACACGCCGGTACATGGCGGACGGGGCGGACGGGTCGGCGGTCTTGGCGATGGTGGCGGGCATGCGGCGTCTCTCGAAATGATTCTGTGCGATGTGGTGGTGTGAACGCCTCGGCGGCAAGGCCTACTTTGCCTTCTCGGCCTTGCCGAGCAGGGCTTTGGCTTCTTTTTCATGCGCCCGGATTTCGTCAAGATTGGCCTGCAGGTCGACCATCTGCGCTTCCAGTTTCTTGCGGTGCTCGGCCAGCACGGCCAGAAACTTCCTGAGCTGCGGCGCGGTGTCGCGCGGGGTGTCGTAGGAGTCGATGATTTCCTTGGCCTCGACCAGCGACAGCCCGAGCCGCTTGGCGCGCAGCGTGAGCTTGAGCCGCGTGCGGTCGCGTGCGGTGTACACGCGGTTGCGCCCGCCCGGCCCTTCGCGCTCGGGCTGCAGCAGGCCCATGTCTTCGTAAAAACGCATCGCGCGCGTGGTCAGATCAAATTCTCTGGCAAGGTCGCTGATGGTGTAGGTGGGGGCCATGAGGTTGAAAAACAGTCAGTTTGTCGGGGGCGGGAGCGCAAGGCGGGGAGTGTCCCTACAATCACTTTGATTGACGTTTACGTAAACGTCACATCTCCCCGGATATTACATGAATCACCTTGAGCAACAACTCCACTACCCCTTGGGCGAGACGCTTCCGGCCAGCGGCAGCGCCATTGAGGTCGCCCCGGGCATCAAATGGCTGCGCATGGGCCTGCCGTTTGCGCTGGACCACATCAACCTCTGGCTGCTGCGCGACGAGATCGACAGCCTGGAGACGCCGGGGGAAACCATCCAGGGCTGGAGCGTGGTCGATTGCTGCATCAGCCGGCCTGAATCCAAAGCCCAGTGGGAGGCGATTTTTGCGACCGAGCTGGAGGGCCTGCCGATTTTGCGGGTCATCGTGACGCACATGCATCCCGACCACATTGGCCTGGCGCATTGGCTGTGCGAGCGCTGGACCACCCCCGGCCACCTGTGCCAGTTGTGGATCAGCGCGACCGACTTCAATGCGGCGCGCGTGGCTTCCCACAGCACCACCAGCTTTGGCGGCGAGGCAGCGGCCCGGTTTTTTGCGGCGCACGGCCTGGTCGATGCCGACTCGCTGGAAAAAATCCGGGCCCGCACCGGCTACTACCCCGCCCTGGTGCCTGACGTGCCGGGCAGCTATGTGCGCCTGATGGACGGCAAAACGATCCGTATCGGCGCCGGCAAGGCACGCGCCGACTGGCACTGCATCAGTGGCTACGGCCATGCGCCCGAGCACATCGCCCTGTACCGAGCCCCCACAGCGCCGGATGGTCCGGCCCGCCAGCAGGGCGACGTGGACTCAGGGGCGGCCTCGCGTTCAACCCCGGTGCTGATCAGCGGCGACATGGTGCTGCCGCGCATTTCCACCAACGTCAGCGTCTATGACCTGGAGCCGGAGGCCGATGCGCTGACGCTGTTCCTCGAATCCATCGACAAATTTTTGCCGCTGCCGGCCGACACGCTGGTGCTGCCGTCGCACGGCAAGCCTTTTTACGGACTGCACACCCGCGTGGCGCAGTTGCATGACCACCACCGCGACCGGCTGGCCGAGGTGGTGGAGGTGTGCGCCATGCGGCCGACCAGCGCCGCCGACGTCATTCCGGTGATGTTCAAGCGCCCGCTGGACCTGCACCAGATGACGTTTGCGATGGGCGAGGCGCTGGCGCACCTGCACGCGCTCTGGCACGCCGGGCAGCTCACGCGCCGGCTGCATGACGACGGCATCTACCGTTTCAGCCCGGTTTGATGGTCATTTAGGGCTTAAGCCCAGGTAGTACCTGCGCGAGCAGCTATCAAATCAATAGCGACTGCGGCGCCGGACGGTGCTGGCGTGTTACCGCCGCCACTTGCGGTTGGCCGTGACCAGCGCGGTCAGGTAGCCCTGCAGCCAGTCGAAGTTGACCGGTTTCGGCAGCAGCAGCGCCTGCGGCGGCAAACCGCCGCGCGAGGCCACGGCGTCGGGCGACAAGCCGCTGATCACGATGATCTGCATGTCGGCCAGGGTCTGGTTGCGTTTGAGCGCTTTCAGCATCTCGATACCGTCCACGCCCGGCATCGACAGGTCGGTGATCAGCAGGTCCGGGCGCATGCTGGCGATATCCATCAACGCTTCGATCGCCGACGGCATGAAGGTGCAATCGACCGCCAGATCCCACTCTTCGAGCTGGCAGCGGTACAACTCGCGGGTGTTTTCGTCGTCTTCCACGATCAGCACACGCAAACGGCTCTTGGGATCGACGTCGGCGCGCGTCAACTGGGGGCTGTTACGGGCCAGATAGGCATTGATCGACGTGAGGGCGATGCGGCGATGGCCGCCCAGGGTCTTCCAGGCGTCGATCTCGCCTTTTTCGACCAGCGACTGCACGGTGGCCACCGACAAACCCATCAGCTTGGCGGCATAGCTGGTGCCGCAGTAGTCGTCGCTGGAAAAATCAGGGGCCATGATGGCCGTTTCGAACGACTTGGGTTCAGCGGGCATGGCAAGGCCTCGTGGTTGTAGTTTTTGACATTTTTGACGTTTTTGGCATTTTGCAGATTTTAGGCGCTTTGCGCGCGCCCGCGAAGGCCGCAGACTGAGCGGCCCTCGCCGCAACAGGCTTTCACACAGGCACCGAAAATTTCGGCAGCGTGAAGAAAAAGGTCGCCCCGGCGCCCGGAGACGACTCGGCCCACAGGTC
>NCGI01000270.1 GCA_002256925.1 Polaromonas sp. 28-63-22 | reverse complement strand
ACCGCCCCACCCTCCCAAACACCAACTTCATCCCCAAAATCGCAAGCGCCAGCCCCAGCGTAATCACATTCGCCACAACGATCGGCCAGGCCCGCAGCAGCAAGCCATACACCAGCCACAGCGCCACGCCGACCGTGAACACGCTGTACATGCCGAGCGAGACGCCGCTGACGTCTTTGGTTTTGAAGCTGTGCCAGGCTTGCGGGAAGAAGCTGACCGTGGTGAGCACGGCGGCCAGCGAGCCGACGATGTCGGCCCACGACGCGCTGACGATCAAATCGGTCATCGGCTGCCTTCCTTCACGGCCCAGTCCACCAGCGCGTCGAGCGCGGGGCGTGCTGCCGGGGCGTTCGGGTGGTTGACGATGGCGACGACCACGAGGCGCCGGCCGCTGGGGGTGTGCACGTAGCCGGCGAGCGCGGTGGTATCGACGAGCGAGCCTGACTTCAGGTGCGCCCAGCCCTGCGACACGCGGGAGCGGCTGTTGCGCAGCGTGCCATCGACGCCGGTGATCGGCAGCGAGGCCATCAGCTCGGGCATGGCGCCCGACACATACGCGGTTTGCAGCAGGCGGGCCAGGCCTTGCGGGGTGAGGCGCTCCTGCCGCGACAGGCCGGAGCCGTTGTCGAGCACGGGCAGGTCCTGCGCGCCGAAGCGCTGCTGCCACCAGGCGCGCACGACCTCGCGCGAGGCTTCCTTGCTGGCGGGCGCCAGGCTGCCCGCGCCGTTGCCTGCCTCATTCGTTCGCAGCCCTGTCAGCCCGCCGGGGTTGAGGCTCAACGTCAGAAAAAGCTGCTGCGCCATCACGTTGTTGCTGAATTTGTTGATGTCGCGAATCACCTCGGCCAGCGTGGGCGATACGGCTTCAAAGGCCGGGCGCAAGCCGGCCGGTGCGCGGCCTTCGCGGACGCGGCCTTTCAGCGTGCCGCCCATGTCCTGCCATAGGCCCTGCACGGCGCGCTCGGCGTAGCTGGCCGGGTCGGCATAGGCCACAGCCCAGAGTTTTTCGCCGCAGCCGGCCGGGTAGCTGCCGGCGAAGGCGATGCGAAATGGGTCTGAAAAATCGGCCTTCAACGCGCCCCGGTAGTCGCCGCAGGCCGACAGCGACGCGCCGGTGCCGGCGGCCAGCGGCACGGTGGCCTGCATCTGCACGTTGGCCAGCGGCGGGTCGAAGCTGATGTGGGCCACGCCGGCGCCGGGATTGGGCGCAAACGTCATCACGACCGACTTGTAGTTGATCAGCAGCGCTTCGGGCGTGACGTTGTAGGGCCGGAAGGGTTCGTTGTCGAATTCGGCCGGATTGGTGGTGCTGGCGGCAAAGGCGCTGCGGTCGAGCACAATGTCGCCGCTGATGCTGGTGATGCCCAGCCCCTTGACGCGGCGCAGCAGCAGCCACAGGCGCTCGATGACCAGTTTCGGGTCGCCCCGGCCCTGGATGATCAGGTTGCCCTGCAGCACGCCGTCCTTGATCGGGCCATCGACATACACCGGCGTGTTCCAGGTGTAAGACGGGCCCAGCAGCTCAAGCCCGGCGTAAGTGGTCACCAGCTTCATGACCGAGGCGGGGTTGACCGACGCACCGGCGCGCCAGGCCAGCAGCGGCGCGGATTTGCCGTTCATGGCGGGCGCAGCGTCAACCACGATGGCGGCCAGCGCGTCGCGCGGCACCCTGGCGCGGGCCAGCAGCGCATCGACCTCGGGCGGCAGATTCTGCAGCGCCGGCTGGGCCGCAGCGCCCAGACTGGCAAGACCGAGCAGCGCAGCCAGCAGGCCGGCGGCGCACCCTTTTTGAAGGCGTTCAGACACACAGTGAAGCGGGTGGCGCGGGGTGACGGGCATGCGCGGATTATCCGGTGCGCAGGGCCGCGCGGGCCGCCAATGGTTCACGCCAGAGCGCGCGCAAGCCGCCGGGCGGGATAATGGCGGCACCGGCTTCACGCGGCGGCGGCCAGAGGTCGCCCGAGGGGCCAGTGAGATTGCAAGTCGCTATGATTTTAATAGCTGCTCGCGCACGTAATACCTGAGCTAGAGCCCGATTCAATGCCTGAATACCTGAAAACTGCGACGAAATTCCTGGCGTTTGACACCAGCACCGACCGCATGTCGATTGCGCTGACAGACGGCGTGCGCGTGTGGCAGCACAGCGGCGCGGGCGGCGCGCAGGCGTCCGGCACGCTGATTCCGGCGATTCTGGCCTTGCTGGCCGAGGCCGGCCTGGAACTCGGTGCGCTCGACGCCATTGCCTTCGGCCGCGGCCCGGGCTCGTTCACCGGGCTGCGCACGGCCTGCGCGGTGGCGCAGGGGCTGGCCTTTGGCGCGCGGCATGGCGCCGGCATGCCGGTGCTGCCGATCGACACGCTGATGGCGGTGGCCGAGGAAGCGCGCTTCCAGGCGCGCGATGGCAATCACCCCAGCCTTCTCCGCGTCACGGCCCTGCTCGACGCCCGCATGGACGAGATGTATGTGCAAAGCTATGAATTCAATAGCGGACTGTGGACGCAAACCGGCGACTGCGCGCTGATCCGGCCGGAAAACCTGGTGCCGGACGCCGGCACGCAGCTGCTGGCCGGCAACGTGTTCGGCGTGTATGCGCAGCGCCTGCCGGCGCCACGGGCCGGCCTGACCTGCGTCGATTCGCTGCCGACCGCCACCGCCCTGCTGCGCCTCGCGCCCGCGCTGGCCGCTGCCGGTCACTGCGTGGAGGCGGCGCTTGCCCTGCCTTTGTATGTTCGCGATAAAGTAGCGTTCACCACCGCCGAGCGCGCCGCGTCGAAAGCGCTGGCAGCGCAGGCGCTTGCAACACCGGCGCTTCCTGCGCCTCCTGACCGTGTCCGTTGAGATGACCTCCACCGAGATGACTGCCACCCTGGTATGAGCGCCGTTCTGAAACCGCCCAACGCCCAGCCGCCGCTGGAGGCGCAGCTTGAAGCCAT
>NCGI01000269.1 GCA_002256925.1 Polaromonas sp. 28-63-22 | reverse complement strand
GCGGGCGACGAGCACAGTGCCGACAACCCCGTCAAGCCCTGGCGCTACTCGCAGTTCTGCGAGAACTACCGCCAGTTTGCCAAACGCCTGAAGCGCTCCCGGTGCCTGATTCATGAAAAAGGCTTGGATACGCTTGCGTACCCTGTCCTGAGGTATCGAAGGGTCAGCCCGAACGGTGGAGAAAATTCGGGACCGGGCGTTTTCGGGGTCAGAGCACAAATTCCCCGAGCTTGCAGCTCGCCCTTGTGGGTGCTTCGCTTCGCTGCGCAGCGAAATTGTGATCTGACCCCAAAAACCAGACCCTAGACACGCACCGGCAAACGCTATCAATTCAATAGCTGTCCACGCACGTTATTTGCGGGCTACAAGCCAAAAACGCTAACAACCTCAGTCATAAACCTCGGCATCCGGATCAGTCGCCTCCAGCTCATAACTGGCCGCCAGCATGGCTAGCCGGCCGATCACCCCGTACATGTAAAAGCGGTTCGGGCTGCTGGAGCCGGGCTTTTCGCCGGGTTGTGGCAGGCGGCCGCTGTCGGCGAAGGCGAGCGGCACAAAACTGGCGCCCGGTGCATTGAGGTTCTCGTCGATGCCGCGTTCGGCGTGTACGCGGTAAAAGCCGCCCACCACGTAGCGGTCCATCATGTAGACCACCGGCTCGGCCACGGCGTCGTTGACGCGCTCGTTGGTCAGCACGCCTTCCTGGATGATCACGCCCGACAGCGGCTGGCCGTCTTTGGTGGTGCTCATCTTGTTTTTGCTCTTGCGGTTCAGCGCGTCCAGGTCTTTCACGTCGCGCACCGTCATGATGCCCATGCCGTAGGTGCCGTTGTCGGCCTTGACCACCACGAACGGCTTTTCGTTGATGCCGTATTCCTTGTACTTGCGCTTGATCTTGGCCAGCAACGCATCGACGTTTGTGGTCAGGCAATCCATGCCGGTGTCTTCGGCGAAATTGACCTCACCGCATTGCGCGAACATGGGGTTGATCAGCCACGGGTCAATGCCCAGCAGCTTGCCGAAGCGCTTGGAAACCTCCTCGTAGGCCTTGAAATGGGTGGACTTGCGGCGCACCGTCCAGCCGGCGTGCAGTGGCGGCAGCAAATACTGCTCGTTGATGTCTTCCAGAATGCCGGGGATGCCGGCCGACAGGTCGTTGTTGAGCAGGATCGTGCAGGGGTCGAAATCTTTCAGGCCGAGACGATTGCGCGTGCGGATCAGCGGCTCGATGACGATCGATTCGCCGGTCGGCAGGTTGATGGTGGTGGGCTCCTTGATCTCGCTGCTGAGCGAGCCGAAACGCACGTTCAAACCTGCCTGGTGAAAGATGCGCTTGAGCTGCAGCACGTTGGACAGGTAAAACGTGTTGCGCGTGTGGTTCTCGGGGACGACCAGCAGGTTGCGCGCTTCCGGGCAGATTTTTTCAATCGCGGCCATCGCGGCCTGCACGGCCAGCGGCAGCATCTCGGGCGTCAGGTTGTTCCAGCCGCCGGGGTACAGGTTGGTATCGACCGGGGCCAGCTTGAAGCCGGCGTTGCGCACATCGACCGAGCAGTAAAAAGGCGGTGTGTGCTCCATCCATTCGAGCCGGAACCAGCGCTCGATGGCGGGGGTCGAGTCGAGAATGCGCTGCTCGAGTTCGTTGATGGGGCCGTTCAGGGCGGTGATGAGATGCGGAACCATGCGGCCACTTTCAAAAGCGAATTAAACGCCAATTCGGGCGGCAGGGATGTGCGCCCGGATCGAAACAGTTTGGGACAAGTCTAGCGCTTGCAAGATGCGGTTTTTGCAGGACAGCTCCGTCAAACCCGCCGGCAGCCTCAGCCGGCGAACCGCCGAGGTGAACGGAACGCCGCTGCCTGCGGCGTGCCCCGGCACGCGCCTCAGCCGCGCACTTCCCCATCGCCCAGCACCACGTACTTCAGCGAGGTCAGCCCCTCGATGCCGACCGGCCCCCGGGCGTGGAACTTGTCGGTCGAAATGCCAATTTCAGCGCCCAGACCGAACTCGAAGCCGTCGGCGAAGCGGGTGCTCGCATTCACCATGACGCTTGCCGAATCAACCTCACGCAGGAAGCGCTGGGCGTGCATGTGGTCGCGCGTGATGATCGCGTCGGTATGGTGGCTGGAATACTTGTTGATGTGGGCGATGGCTTCGTCCAGTCCTTCCACCACCTTGATGCTGATGACCGGCGCGAGGTATTCCTCGTACCAGTCCTGCTCGGTGGCCCAGGCCATCAAGCCTTCGAGGTTGGCCACGGCCTTGTTGGAAGACTGCGCCAGCAGCACGTGGGCCGCAGCCCTGTCGCAGCGCATTTCCACGCCTTTGCTGGCATAGATGGCCGCGATTTTCGGCAGAAACGCCTCGGCCACGCCGCGCGCCACCAGCAAGCCCTCAACGGCGTTGCAGGGGCTGTATTTTTGCGTCTTGGCGTTGTCGGCAATCTTCACGGCCATGGCGATGTCGCACGGGTCATCGACATACACATGACAGTTGCCGTCGAGGTGCTTGATGACCGGCACCTTGGCGTCGCGGCTGACGCGCTCGATCAGGCCCTTGCCGCCGCGCGGAATGATCACATCGACAAACTGCGGCATGGTGATGAGCTGGCCGACAGCTTCGCGGTCGGTGGTGGGCACCAGTTGCACCGCGTCCGCAGGCAGGCCCGCCTCGATGAGCGCCTGCTGCACCAGCGCCGCCAGTGCCTTGTTCGACTCAATCGCCTCCGAGCCGCCGCGCAAAATGCAGGCGTTGCCGCTCTTGATGGCCAGTGAAGCGGCTTCAATCGTCACGTTCGGGCGGCTCTCGTAAATCATGCCGAAGACACCAATCGGAACGCGCATCTGGCCCACGCGGATGCCGCTGGGTTGCTGCTTCATACCGATGATCTCGCCGATCACGTCGGGCATGGCGGCGAGCTGCTCGCAGCCCCGCGCCACGGTGTCGAGGTCTTTGGCGCCGAGCTTGAGCCGGTCCAGCAGCGGCGC
>NCGI01000268.1 GCA_002256925.1 Polaromonas sp. 28-63-22 | reverse complement strand
CTCCTGCGTTGAATATTTGAAAGGCGATGCCACAAGCGTGGGGGTCTGTTGCCTGCCGAATTTTTCGTTCATCACATCATCGCTCAAATACGTGATGTGACCAATCATGCGGGCAATGCGCAAACCCCGCTTCGGAACGACCCCCAGGCGGCTGTAGTGGCCACCGTTGAAATCCGGATCGGTGGCGATCGCCCGTCGCGCCACTTCGTTGAAGGCGATGTTTTCGGCCGTCAGGTTGGGCGCACTGGCCACCACCACGGCGTGGCGCACGCGGTCGGGGTATTGCAGGGTCCAGCTCAGCGCTTGCATGCCGCCCAGGCTGCCGCCCATCACGGCCGCGAGTGTCCGTATGCCCAGCGCGTCGAGCAAGCGGGCTTGCGCATCAACCCAGTCTTCAACCGTGACCACCGGGAAATCGGCGCCGTAGACCGCGCCGGTGTCGGGGTTGGTCTGCATCGGGCCGGTGGTGCCAAAGCACGAGCCCAGGTTGTTGACCCCGATGACGAAAAACAGGTCGGTGTCAACGGCCTTGCCGGGGCCGATCATGGTGTCCCACCACCCTTCGGATCTGGCAACGGGTTGGCCGGCTGCGTCGAGGTACACGCCAGCGACGTGGTGCGAGGCGTTCAGCGCGTGGCAGATCAGCACCGCATTGGAGCGGTCGGCATTGAGCGTGCCGTAGGTTTCGTAGCTCAGGTCGTAGGCACGAATCGACGCGCCGCTCTGCAGCGGCAGCGCAGCCTCGAAGTGCATCGTCAGCGGAGTCGCGACAAGGGTCAAACAGTCACCTGCAGAAAAACAAAAACCCGGCAGCGTTAAAGCGTGACCGGGTCGGAGGGGTCGTCTTTAGCGGTACTTTTTAAGCGCCCGCAAGCTGAGCAAATCGGCGCCTGCAAAGTATAGCAAGGGCTTGCGGGCCGGCGCTATTCGTCGCTTCATGGCTTAGCCCCCCCGCCCGGCGATCAGTTGCCGACCAGCAGCGCCAGCAGCCCCAGCACGGCGAAAACAAGCGCCGACACCAGGTGCACCACGCGCAGCGGCACGAGCCGGGTGATGCGCTCGCCCAGCCACACGACGGGCGCGTTGGCCAGCATCATGCCCAGCGTGGTGCCGGCCACCACGCCCGCATAGGCCTGGTATTTCGCGGCCAGCATGACGGTGGCGATCTGGGTTTTGTCACCCATCTCGGCCAGGAAAAACAACACCACGGTGGTCGCGAACACGCCCATGCGAGGCGGCTTGTCCTGCGCGTCGTCTTCAAGCTTGTCGGGGATCAGCATCCAGGCCGCCATGAGCAGGAAGGACACGCCCAGAATCCAGCGCATGGTGTGCGCGCTGACGACGGTGGTGACCCAGGCGCCCAGCGCGCCGGCCATGGCGTGGTTGGCGATGGTGGCGACAAAAATGCCGAGAACGATGGGCCAGGGTTTGCGGAACCGGGCGGCCAGCAGCAAGGCGAGAAGTTGGGTTTTGTCACCCATTTCAGCCAGGGCGACGATGCCGGTCGAGACGAGGAAAGCTTCCATGCGAGGACTCCGGCCGGAAGAAAACCATTGACTGCGCAACAACCCCGGCCTGAACGGCGGCAGCGCAGTCAAAGGTCTCGCGTGGCCCGAAGACCGCTTGCACCATGTCCGCACGCGAACAAGTCTGTTGATGCAAGCCCCTTTCACAGGTGAAAGGCTGGCTACTCCCCAATGACGCCTTCATTGTAAACGTTAGCCAACCGCCATTCACGCACCATGGCCGTAGCGCCATCGCACGCTTCTGGCGCGTTTTTTGCTTGTATTTGGTGCGATTTCATGAAAATAGAGAAAACGCACCAAATCAATACGTCAATTCATAAAGAGGGAACCATGGAAGCACTAAAACAGGGCTCAGATGCACTGTTCATTTTGTTGGGCGGCATCATGGTGCTTGCCATGCACGCGGGATTTGCCTTTCTGGAGCTGGGAACCGTCCGCAAAAAGAACCAGGTCAATGCGCTGGTGAAAATTCTTGCGGACTTTTCGGTATCCACGGTGGTCTATTTCCTGGTCGGCTACGGGGTCGCCTACGGCACGCACTTTTTCGTCGGCGCCGAACAGCTCGCAGCCAAGAACGGCTACGAACTGGTGAAATTCTTCTTTCTGCTGACTTTTGCAGCCGCCATCCCGGCGATTATTTCGGGCGGAATCGCCGAACGTGCGCGTTTTTACCCGCAACTGATCGCAACAGCCGTCATCGTGGGTTTTGTGTATCCTTTCTTCGAGGGTATCGTCTGGAACCAGCACTTCGGGGTTCAAGGCTGGATCAAGGCCTTGACCGGCGAGGAGTTCCATGATTTCGCCGGCTCCATCGTGGTTCACGCCGTAGGTGGTTGGCTGGCGCTGCCCGCAGTGATTTTGCTGGGCGCGCGCAGCAACCGCTATCGCAAGGACGGCGCCATGTCGGCCCACCCGCCCTCCAACATCCCTTTTCTCGCGCTGGGCGCCTGGATTTTGACGGTCGGCTGGTTTGGCTTCAATGTGATGAGCGCGCAGACCATCGACAAGATCTCGGGCCTGGTCGCCGTCAATTCGCTGATGGCCATGGTGGGCGGCACGCTGGCAGCGCTCGTGGTCGGCAAAAACGACCCAGGCTTTTTGCATAACGGTCCGCTCGCCGGTCTGGTCGCGGTCTGCGCCGGTTCTGACCTGATGCACCCGCTGGGCGCGCTGGTCGTGGGCGGCGTGGCCGGCGGCCTGTTCGTGGTGATGTTCACGCTGACGCAAAACAAATGGAAGATCGACGATGTGCTGGGCGTCTGGCCGCTGCACGGTCTGTGCGGTTTGTGGGGCGGCGTGGCCGCTGGTATTTTTGGCAGCAAGGCGCTTGGCGGCTTGGGCGGGGTGAGTTTTTCCGCGCAATTGATCGGCAGCGCCATGGGTGTGGCCTGGGCGCTGCTGGCGGGCTTCGTGGTCTATGGCGTGCTCAAGGCCACCATGGGACTGCGCCTGAGCCAGGAGGAAGAGTTCGAAGGCGCCGACCTTTCC
>NCGI01000267.1 GCA_002256925.1 Polaromonas sp. 28-63-22 | reverse complement strand
AAATTACAGAGGAAGACAGAAAAAAAATGTCCTTTCCTCTGCGGGTCTCTGCGTTCTCTGCGCCTCTGCGGTGAAAGGTATTTGACTTCTGCCATGACGATCTCTGAAACCATCGGTCACATTCGAAAATGTTCACCGAGGTACACCCGGCGAACATCGGCGTTGTTGACGATCTCGGAAGGCGTGCCTGCGGCCAGCACATGGCCGTCGTTGATGATGTAGGCGTGGTCGCAAATACCCAGGGTTTCGCGCACGTTGTGGTCGGTGATCAGCACGCCGATGCCGCGTGACTTCAAAAAACCGATGATGCGCTGGATCTCGATCACGGCAATCGGATCAATGCCGGCAAACGGCTCGTCGAGCAGGATGAACCGTGGCTGCGTCGCCAGCGCACGCGCAATCTCGACGCGCCGGCGTTCGCCGCCCGACAGCGCCGGCGCCGGCGAGTCGCGCAGGTGGTCAACCCGCAGGTCATGCAGCAGGGCGTCCAGCCGGCTTTGCAGTTCGGCGCGTGCGAGTGGCCTGCCCGTGGCGTCCACCTGCAGTTCCAGCACGGCGCGCACGTTTTCCTCGACAGTCAGCTTGCGGAAAATCGAGGCTTCCTGCGGCAGGTAGCTCAGGCCGAGCCGGGCGCGGCGGTGGATGGGCATGCGCTCGACCGGCTGGCCGTCGATGGAAATCTCGCCCGCATCGGCCCGCACGAGGCCCACGATCATGTAAAACGAGGTGGTCTTGCCCGCGCCGTTGGGGCCGAGCAGACCGACCACCTCGCCTTTTTGCACCGACAGCGAGACATCGCGCACCACCTGCGCGGATGCGGCCGGTCGGGTTGGCGGCGGTGCGGTTTTGCGGCCCGCCGTCCACCGTGAACACGTCGGTGTTGTTGTCGTAGGTGATGAGGGCGCCGGTGGTTTCGTCCATCAGGGTCGCGCCGGCATACCGCCGCACCACGGCGCGCTTGATGAACTTGACCACATCGGCCCGGCTGTCGTATTCGATCCGTTCGGCCTCACCCTCGATGTATTCATCGAGCCCGTCGCGCTTTCTGCGGAAGTAAGCCAGCTTGCCGGGCGCGGCAACGGCGGTCGCCTGCTGGTAGCCCTGGGGGTCCTGGACCACATCCACCCGGTCGCCGCGCACGATGGTCGTGCCCTTGGTGATCACCACGTTGCCGGTGAACACGCTGGTCTGGTTGAGATCGTCGTAACGCAGGGCATCGGCCTCGGCGTTCATCGGCTTGTCGCGATCGGCCTTTTCGGCAAACGCCGGAAACGCCCCGCCCAGCGCGAGGACGGCTGCCATCAACAGGGACACGGGTGAAAGTTTCATAAAGGCACGAATCTTGCTGCTTTGAGTTGGGTTTCATTGTAGCGATGCCGTGCGACGGCTCGGCGCAAGACCTTGCAGAGCCCATAAAAAAACCCGTCGTAGCAGACGGGTTTGTCGTGCGGGCGCGCGGCAGCCGGCAGCTGCGGCCCCGCGCGGTGGCCCGGGTTCAGGCAGCCTTGCGCGGCAGGCCCACCAGGTAACTGGTGATCAGAAGCGCCCGCTCCATCGACTTGGCCTGCTCGGACGAGGTGTAGTAGCGCCCGGCAATGCCCAGCGAAGGCACGCCATCGACCTTGTAGCTGTCTTGCAGCTGGGTCGCCTTGCGCACTTTGGTGCTGACCGAAAACGAGTTGTACATGTCGACGAATTTGGCCTTGTCGAGGCCCGAAGACCTTTTTGTGCAGTTCATCGACCTTGCCCAGCGCCTCCAGCGTGTAATACAGGCGCTGGTGCGGCTCGAAGTCGGGCCGGAACGACACGGGGACGCGTCGGAAGGCCATGTTTTTTGGCGGCGCTTTCAGCCAGGCGTCGAGTTGTGGCTCGAAGCTGTTGCAGTGCGGGCAGCCATACCAGAAAAATTCGACCACTTCGACCTTGCCGGCCGGCGCTTCGGTGGGGGCGGGTTTGTCGAGCACCAGGTAGTCAACACCTTCGCGGAAGGCCGGAGCCTGCGCCCGTGCCACCAGCGGAACGCCGGCAAGACCCAGGCTGGCGCCCACCACGCCGCAGGCGGCGGCCATCGAAAATTCACGTCGTTGAATCAATTGTTTCTCCTGAGTTTGGGAAAGTTCACGCGCAGACTCGGGTTGGACGAGGTCAAAGCGTTGGACAGCCTGCCCCGAAAAAGTTCAGTGCCAGCGCCCCCACCGGGCCTGAACGATCAGCGCTGCACCCTGACCAGTGCCGTTTCGATGGAATTGCCGTCCAGCCGGTCCTTGGCCTTGTCGGCATCGTCCTTGCGTTCAAACGGCCCGATACGCACCCGGTACACGGTGCGGCCCGACTGCTCGCGTTCGGACACCTTGGCCTGCACGCCCATGAGCATCAGGCGCGCCCGTTGCTGCTCGGCGTCCTCGGGCGTGCGGAAGGCGCCAGCCTGGATGAAGTAGGTGAAAGGCTCCACACCGGACGGCGAGGCTGGCGCTGCCATGCGTGCCTTGGCCAGGTCGCCCAGCGGGTCCAGCGATGCCGGCGCCTTGCCAGCCTTGACGGGCGCGGACGCCGCGCCCTTGGGGTCAGCGACCACCGCAGCCGGTGGCGCCGGCATGGCGCCCAGTTCAGGCGCTGCGGGGATCGCAGGCCGCTCGAGCGGGGCCTTGCTGGCCAGCGGTGAATTGGGGTTCCAGTCCTTGTTCTTTTTGGCTTCCGCCGCGTCACCGTCGGGGTTGCGCGGCTGGGATTTGTTCATGAAGGGGACTGGCACCTTGGTGACGTACACGGCCACGGCGAGCGCCGCGCCCAGACCGATCAGCGCGCCAATAATCAGGCCCAGAAAGGTGCCGCCTCGTTGCTTGTTCATAAAAATTCGGTTCCTGCTTGCGTCCATCGTGTGCTCGAAGCGAGCACTTTACATTTTGCGGGGGGCACCCACCCCCAGCACGGCCAGTCCATTGTGCAACACCTGCGCGGTGGCCGCGACAAGCGCCAGCCGCGCCCGCTTGACGGTTTCGTCGTCCACCAGAATGCGTTCGGCATCGTAGTAGCTGTGGTAGCTGGCCGCCAGCTCGCGCAGGTAAAAAGCCACGTCGTGCGGCGCCAGGCCTGATGCGGCATGGGCCAGCATGTCGGGGTATTTTTCCAGCAGCAGCATCAGTGCCTGCGCGGGCGGGCTGCCAAGGGCCGACAGGTCGGCATCCTTCAGGCTGGCCTCGTCGCCGCCCTGGCCCTGCCAGGTGGTGAGGATCGAGCAGATGCGCGCATGCGCGTACTGCACGTAGTACACCGGGTTTTCGTTGTTCTTGGCCAATGCCAGGTCGATGTCGAAAACGTACTCGGTGTCGGGCTTGCGGCTCAGCAGGAAAAACCGCACGGCGTCGGCGCTGGTCCACTCGATCAGGTCGCGCAGCGTGACGTAGCTGCCGGCGCGCTTCGATATCTTGACTTCTTCCCCGTTGCGCACCACCCGCACCATCGTGTGGAGCACGTAGTCCGGGTAGCCCGCCGGAATGCCCGCGCCAGCGGCCTGCAGGCCGGCGCGTACCCGGGCAATGGTGCCGTGGTGGTCCATGCCCTGGATATTGATGGCCTTGGTGTAGCCGCGTTCCCATTTGGCCAGGTGGTAGGCCACGTCGGGCACAAAGTAGGTGTAGCTGCCGTCGCTTTTGCGCATGACACGGTCTTTGTCGTCGCCGTAGTCGGTGGATTTGAGCCACAGCGCGCCGTCCTGCTCGTAGGTCTTGCCGGCGTCCTTCAGGCGCTGGACGGTGCTGTCCACGCGCCCGGAGCTGTACAGGCTCGATTCGAGGTAGTAGTGATCGAAGCGGACCGAAAACGCCTTCAGGTCGAGATCCTGCTCGTGGCGCAGGTAAGCCACGGCGAACTGGCGAATCGCGTCGATGTCGTCCACGTCACCCGACGCCGTGAATTCGCGGTCATCGGCACGGACCGTCTTGCGCGCCAGAAAATCCCCGGCAATGTCGGCAATGTAGTCGCCGTTGTAGGCCGGCTCGGGCCAGCCGGCGTCGCCGGGGTTGATGCCCCGGGCGCGGGCCTGCGTGCTGTCGGCCAGCGTCTGGATCTGCACGCCGGCATCGTTGTAATAAAACTCCCGGTACACCTGCGCGCCCTGGCTGGCGAACAGGTTGCAGATCGCGTCGCCCAGCGCGGCCTGCCGGCCGTGGCCGACATGCAGCGGCCCGGTCGGGTTGGCCGAGACGAACTCGACAATCATGCGGCGCGCAGCATCGGGTGGCTGGCAGCCGAAGCGCGCGCCTTCGCGCAGCACGGTGCGCACCGTTTCCTGCTTCGCCGCAGGTTTCAGGCGGATGTTGATGAAACCCGGCCCGGCGATCTCCACGGCATCGACCCAGCGCTCAAAGGCTGGCGCAGCCAGCAGCAGCGCGCGCAGACGCTCGGCCAGCTCGCGCGGATTCTGCTTCAGCGCCTTGGACAGTTGCATGGCAGCGGTGCAGGCCCAATCGCCGTGCGCCGCTACTTTGGGGGATTCGAACGCCGCTTTGTCGCCGGCGCCGGGCGAGAGTTGTTCGAGTGCGGCAGCCAGGGCGGAGAGCAGGTCTTTTTTGATCGGGGACATCGCCTGATTTTACGTTTATGACCGGGGTGTTCCGGCGTCGCCCCTGCCGCGGCCGCCCCGGATGCCTTGAACTGCACAGCCGCCCGATTTTCAAGTTGCTATTAAATTCATAGCTGCTTGCACAGGTAAATCATGGGCTTCAGGCCTTTTTGACT
>NCGI01000266.1 GCA_002256925.1 Polaromonas sp. 28-63-22 | reverse complement strand
AAGCACGCAATGCAGCCTCGACGGCGCCTTTCTTGGTTTTGACGCGCGCCTTCGCCATCGCTTGGGCGACTAGCTCGTCATCTAAAACAATGTTGGTTCGTGTGGACATCGGTATACACCTTGAATGTGTATAAGGATTGTGCCACGGCCGAGGAAGCTGCGGCGGGCCGGTCCCTCAGCCGACCGAAGCCTGTTAATGCACCACTTGCGCCAGATCGCCCTTGGCGTATTTGGCGGCAACGACCTGCAGGCTGTCGCCCTTGATCTTGGCGCCCTGGCCTTCGCAGCCGAATTCGATGTAACGCTGCTTGCACAAGGCCTTGGCAGCTTCGCGGGCGGGCTTGAGCCATTCGCGCGCATCGAATTTTTCGGGGTTTTCAGCCAGGAACTTGCGCACCGCGCCGGTCATTGCCAGGCGGATGTCGGTGTCGATGTTGATCTTGCGCACGCCGTGCTTGATGGCTTCCTGAATTTCTTCGACCGGCACGCCGTAGGTTTCCTTCATGTTGCCGCCGTACTGGCGAATCACCGCCAGCATCTCTTGCGGCACGCTCGACGAGCCGTGCATCACCAGATGGGTGCTGGGAATGCGGCGGTGGATTTCCTTGATGCGGTCGATCGCGAGGATGTCGCCGGTGGGCTTGCGGGTGAACTTGTAGGCGCCGTGGCTGGTGCCGATAGCGATGGCCAGTGCGTCAATTTGGGTCTGCTTGACGAAGTCGGCGGCCTGCTCGGGGTCGGTCAGCAGTTGCTCGCGCGTCATGGTCGCGTCGGTGCCGTGGCCGTCTTCCTTGTCGCCCTTCATGGTTTCGAGCGAGCCGAGGCAGCCGAGCTCGCCCTCGACCGTGACGCCGTAGCGGTGCGCCAGCTGCGCGACCTTTTTCGTCACGTCCACGTTGTACTCATAGCTGGCAATCGTCTTGCCGTCGGCCTCCAGCGAGCCGTCCATCATCACGGACGAAAAGCCCAGATCGATGGCGCCCTGGCACACATCGGGGTTCTGGCCGTGGTCCTGGTGCATGACGAGCGGAATCTGCGGATACATCTCGATGGCGGCCTGAATGAGATGCTTGATGAAGGCTTCACCGGCGTATTTGCGGGCGCCGGCACTGGCCTGCAGGATCACCGGAGCGCCGGTTTCCTTCGCCGCCTCCATCACGGCCTGCACCTGTTCGAGGTTGTTGACGTTGAAAGCCGGAATGCCGTAGCCGTTGACGGCTGCGTGGTCCAGCAGCTCACGCATCGAAACTAGTGCCATGATTGAAGTTTCCCTGAAAGTTGGAGGATTGCCCTGGCTGCGCCCCGAAAATCCGGTCTGGCGCAGCGCCGTGTCTGAAGGGGCAGGCTTGTAACCGCGCCGTAACCGCTGTGGATTCTACCGGCTGCGCTGCGGCGCGGCTGTAGGAAAGGTCTGGTGTTGGTGAGCGCTGCCGGCACCTCAGCTTGCGGCTCCAGCGCGGGCAGGCGCCGCGCAGCCGGAGGCCTTGCGGGTAAGCATTAAGCGGGCCTTAAGGCGCGGCCGTCTAAGCTTGACGGTTTCTGATCTGAATTCGACCTTAACGGACAGGCATGCTCTTTTGAACCCGATTTCCCGACCTTCCGGGGCCAGCCCGAAGCGCCTTTTCGTCTATGGCCTTGGCGCCTTGCTGTTGCTGCTGGCCTGGGACTTTTCAGGCCTTGATCTCCCGATGGCTCGCTGGTTTGGCTCGGCTTCCGGCTTTGCGCTGGAGGCAAACTGGTTCTGGCGCGGCGTACTGCATGCGCCCATGCGCAACCTCGGGTGGGTGCTGGAACTGGGCCTGCTGGTGGGCATGTTCCGGCCGTTCGGCGTGCTCAAGGCCTTGCCTGCCGCGCGCCGAGCCCAGCTGGCGCTGACGCCGCTGCTGGCGCTGCTTGTCGTGTCCGAGATCAAGCTTCACAGCCACACCAGCTGCCCCTGGGATCTGAAGGAGTTTGGCGGCATGGCGACCTATATCTCGCACTGGGCCTGGGGCGTCAGGGATGGCGGCAGTGGCGGCTGCTTTCCGGCCGGTCACGCCTCGACCGGGTTTGCCTTTGTGGGCGGCTTTTTTGCTTTCCGGCTGGCCCGTCCCGTTCTTGCGCGGCGCTGGCTGGTCGTGGCCCTGCTGGTGGGGCTGGGCCTGGGCCTGGCGCAGCAGGTGCGCGGCGCGCATTACATGAGCCACACCCTGTGGACCGCATGGTTGTGCTGGGCCGTCGCTGCGGCGGTCGACGCCGGGGTCAGCGGGTGGATTGCACGAAAGCCGTCACGCGCGCAAGCACCGGTGCCCGACTTCGAAGCACCGAAGCCAGCGCGGCCACCAGCGTCACATGGCTGACGCTGCCGAACAGTTCGGACTCGACCCGCACGCCGCTGGCCTTGAGCTTGTGGGCCATGGCCACGGTGCTGCGCTGGGGGCTCACGACGCTGTCGTTGGTGGGCGCCAGCAGCAGGGCGGGCGGCGACAGATTTGACGCATGCGACAGCGGCTGGCTGTCGGCGGGCGTGTGCGGCCAGTCGAACGCGATCTGCGTCTTGCGGTCGATGATGGGCAGGAAATCGTAGGGGCCGGCCAGCCCGATCCAGCCTGCCAGTTGGGCAGGGCGCATGCCCGCGGCGGCAAGCCAGCGGCTGTCGAGCGCGATCATGGCCGCGTTGTAGGCGCCGGCGCTGTGGCCCATGACGAACACCCGCGACGGGCTGGCGCCGTACTGCGCTGCCCGGTCATGGGCCCAGCGAACGGCGCGGGCGCTGTCCTCGATAAAAACCGGGTAGCGTACCTGCGGGCTCAGGCGGTAATCCGCCACCACCGTGACGATGCCCTGTGATGCCAGCGCCTCGCCGACAAAGCGGTAGTCGGCACGGTCCCCTGAGGACCAGCTGCCACCGTAAAAAAACACCACCAGCGGCGCGTTGCGCACGGGCGGCGACGGCTGGTACACATCGACGCGCTGGCGCGGGTCCGGCCCATAGGCGAGCCCCTCGGTACGCACATAGGTGTCGTCCGGGACGGTCGCATTGAGCAGGTC
>NCGI01000265.1 GCA_002256925.1 Polaromonas sp. 28-63-22 | reverse complement strand
GGGCAGGGCATTGCCCTGATCGTCGAACGCGTCTGACGAGCGCGATGTTGGCGCGGCGCTTCGGCGCAAAAATGAACCACCTTCCATCCAAAGGCACCGCGCCGGTCCTGCCCGGCCGTGCCGTGCAGGGCGGCCCGGCCGACTACGCGGCGCTGATCCGGCGGGAAAGCGCGAAGTGGGCTGACATCGTCAGGTTCTCCGGGGCGACGGCCGAGTGAGGGACGGCCTGCGACCCGGGCTTGCGCCTGCCCGCATCGGCAGTCGCTATCAAGTTGATAGCTGCTCGCGCAGGTAGAACCTGGGCTGTACGCTCTTTTTGCTTCAAGCTATGGCCTTCCCGCTGATCACCGATCCGTACTTCTACGCCGTGGCCGTGCCGGCGGTGTTGATGCTGGGCGTCAGCAAAAGCGGCTTTGGCGTGGGCTTTGGTTCACTGGCGGTGCCGGTGATGGCGCTGGCCGTCAGTGTGCCGCAGGCCGCGGCGATTTTGATGCCGGTGCTGCTGCTGATGGATGTGCTGGGCATGGCGGCATTCCGCAAAAACTTCAAGCTGTCGCTGATCCGTTTTCTGGTGCCCTTCGGCCTCGTGGGTACGCTGGCGGGCGCGCTGATGTTCAAGGTGCTCGATGCCCGTCTGGTGGCCGGCATCGTCGGCGTCTCGACGCTGCTGTTTCTGGCGCAGCGCCTGCTGTTGCCGTCACAGCCCGACAGCCCACCGCCGCCGAAGTGGCTGGGCGCGCTGCTGACGGTCACGTCCGGCTTCACCAGTTTTGTTGCGCATGCCGGCGGGCCGCCCGTGAGCGCCTACGTCATCCGGCTGCGCCTGAGTCCGATCCACTTCACCGCCACGATGGCGTTCTTCTTTTTTGTCATCAACCTGTCCAAGTGGATTCCGTATGGCCTGCTGGGGCTGCTTGACTTGCGCAACATGGCGACCTCGCTGGTGCTGCTGCCGCTGGCACCGCTGGGTGTGTGGATCGGCGTGCGCATGGCGCGGCGCATCCGGCCGGTACTCTTTTACCGGCTTATTTCGGTAGGCATGCTGCTCACGGGCTGCAAGCTGGTCTGGGACGGCTTTTTTTGATTTTTGTTGAGCGGCCCGACGCGGCAAGCAAATTAAATGCCGACTGTGCGTAAATTGTCACGGCATCGGCTGTCCGGCGGCGAAAGGCGTGGTCAAAAACAGTGCCCGCCGGGTGTCGCACGCTAAAATGGGCCTTTGTTTCAAGGCGTGTTCGCGTGCGTCGCGGCGCTCTCGCCAACCCCTCTTTCCTCCATGATCCAGAAGCTAGGTCGCTATGAGCTGATTCGCGTGCTTGGCAAAGGCGCGATGGGATTGGTGTACGAGGGACGCGACCCCAACCTGGACCGGCGGGTCGCCATCAAGACCATCAAGGTCGAAAATCTTTCCGAGGAAGCCGCCGCCGAATACGAGGTGCGCTTTCGCACCGAAGCCCATTCCGCCGCGCGGCTGCAGCACCCCAACATCGTCAGCGTGTACGACTCCGACCGCGACGGCGACATGGCCTACCTGGTGATGGAATTCATCCAGGGCGAGGACCTTAAATACCACCTCGACCAGGGCGCGCTCTACACGCTGGAGCAGACGCTGGGCATCATGCGCGATCTGCTGTCGGCGCTGGAATACGCCCATGCGCAAAGCATCGTTCACCGCGACATCAAGCCCGCCAACCTGCTGATCGAGAAGAACGGTCGCGTCAAGCTGACCGACTTCGGCGTTGCGCGCATCCAGGATTCGGGCGAGTCCACGCGCACCCAGGGCACGATGGTCGGAACCCTGAAGTACATGTCGCCCGAGCAGGTGCAGGGTCGGCCGGTGGATGCCCGGGCCGATATTTTTGCCGCCGGCATCGTGCTCTACCAGTTGCTCACCGGCAAGCGGCCCTTCGATGGCTCCACCGATTTCGCCATCATCCAGCAGATCGTCGGCCATGAACCGGCCGCGCCAACCTTCTTCAACACCAGGCTGCCGCCGGCCATCGACGCGGTGGTCAGCCGTTCGCTCGCCAAGGCGCGCGAGCAGCGCTATGCCAGCGCGCGGGAGTTCATCGTCGCGCTGGAGGCTGCCTCGCGCGAAGCGGCCGATCCTACCGTCGTGCCGCCCGTCAGTCCGCGTGTGCCGGGCATGCAGAGCACCTGGACCTCCACCGCGCGCCCGGCCGAGCCGCAGGCGGGCCTGCAGTCGGGCACCGGCGTGAGTCCCTCGACGGTCACGCAGGAAATCGAACTGGTGTACTGGAAAGACATCAAGGACTCGACCGACATTGAAGATATCCGGGGCTTCATGGCCAAGTTTCCGTCGGGCATTTACGCCGATCTCGCGCGCCGGCGCCTGCGCAAGCTCGGCGTGGTGACCGGCGATGAATCCGACATTGGCACGGCACTCACCACCGGCACCATGATGCTGCCGCGCCACGCCGGTTCGTACGAGCCGACGATGCATCTGGCGCGAGGCAGCGCATTGCCTGGCGCCGTGCCCCCCGCAGCCAAAACCGGCCAACCGCCAAAAGCCGACAAACGGGTGGACGCGCCTGCGCCAGACGACGCGGCTTCCACCGTCTTCGCATCGACCAGCCATGCCCACTCCGAATGGGCGCCAACCCAGGTCGCCAGCGCTGCGGCCGATGGCCTCGCTGCCGAGCCGGCCGGGCGCGCTGCCCGACCAGCGGCCGGCGAGGCTGTGCCGGTCAAGCCCTTTGTGGCGGAAAAAGACGTGGTGCCCGCAGGGCGCGGGCCGCGCGTCAACCCCGTGCCCGTCAGGCACCCGGCCGCTGCGAAGTCGCGCCTTTGGCTGGCGGCTGTGGCGGGTGTGGTCCTGGTCGTCGGGGCTGGGCTTGTTGTCAGCCGGTTCATGCCGGCCGGATCGCCGGGCGTGGCGAGCGCAGTGTCCGCTGCGCCTTCGGCCACTGCGCCCGGCGTTGACCCAACGCGCGCTGCGGGCTTGCCCGCGCCGGTCGCTGCGCCTGCGGTGGTGGTCGCCGATCCACCGGCCGCAGTCATCGCCACCGAAAAGCCCGTGACCGAGCTAA
>NCGI01000264.1 GCA_002256925.1 Polaromonas sp. 28-63-22 | reverse complement strand
AAATTTCGTGACTACTTCGACTACGACGAACCCATCGGCCGCGTGCCTTCGCACCGGGCGCTGGCGGTGTTCCGGGGTCGCACGCTGGAGATTCTGGACGCCAAGCTGGTGCTGCCCGAGCCCCCGGCACTGAGTTCGACGCCCGTCAAAGGGCCGGTCGTGTCTCTCGCTGAAGGCAAGATCGCGCTGCATCTCGGCTGGAGCCACCAGGCGCGGCCGGCCGACGATCTGATCCGCAAATGCGTCGCCTGGACCTGGCGCGTCAAGCTCAGTTTGTCGCTGGAGCGTGACCTGTTCACGCGCCTGCGTGAAGACGCCGAAAAAGTCGCCATCAAGGTGTTTGCCGACAACCTGCGCGACCTGCTGCTGGCCGCACCGGCCGGCCCGCGCGTGGTGATGGGCCTGGACCCGGGCATTCGCACCGGCGTGAAGGTGGCGGTGGTGGACGCGACCGGCAAGCTGGTCGAAACCGCCACCGTGTTCCCGCACGAGCCGCGCAAGGACTGGGAGGGCTCGCTGCACACTTTGGGCAAGCTGTGCGAAAAGCACGGCGTGAACCTGATCGCCATCGGCAACGGCACCGCCAGCCGCGAAACCGACAAGCTGGCGGCGGACTTGATCAAGCAGGTCGAAAAAAACACCGTTCGGGCTGAGCTTGTCGAAGCCGGGCTTCACCCTTCGACAGGCTCAGGGCGAACGGGGACAAGCGGAATGCAAAAAGTCGTCGTCAGCGAAGCCGGCGCGTCGGTGTATTCGGCCAGCGAATTCGCTTCTCAGGAAATGCCCGACGTGGACGTGAGCCTGCGCGGCGCCGCCAGCATTGCGCGGCGCCTGCAGGACCCGCTGGCCGAGCTGGTGAAGATCGATCCGAAATCGATCGGCGTCGGCCAGTACCAGCATGATGTGAACCAGAGCGACCTGGCGCGCAGCCTCGACACGGTGGTGGAAGACTGCGTGAACAGCGTTGGCGTGGACCTGAACACCGCCAGCGTGCCGCTGCTGGCGCGCGTGTCGGGCCTGAGCCAGACGGTGGCCAAATCGGTGGTGCGCTGGCGCGATGCGAATGGCGCGTTTGCGTCACGGGCTGACTTGCTCAAGGTGACCGGGCTGGGCGCCAAAACTTTCGAGCAGAGCGCCGGCTTCCTCCGCCTGCGCTCCGGCAGCAACCCGCTCGACATGACTGGCGTGCATCCGGAAACCTACCCGGTGGTCGAGCAGATCATGAAACACACGGGCAAACCGGTGGCCGAGCTGATGGGCCGCGCCGAGATGCTGAAAACGCTCAAGCCCGAACTCTTTGCCAATGAAAAGTTCGGCGTCATCACGGTGAAAGACATTCTGGCCGAGCTGGAAAAGCCGGCCCGTGACCCGCGCCCCGACTTCAAGGTGGCGCGTTTCAACGACGGCATCGAAGACATCAAACACCTGAAGGAAGGCATGACGCTCGAAGGCACGGTGAGCAACGTCGCCGCCTTCGGCGCCTTCATCGACATCGGCGTGCACCAGGACGGGCTGGTGCATGTGAGCCAGCTTTCGCACAAGTTCGTGACGGACGCGCGTGAGGTGGTGAAAACTGGCGACATCGTGAAGGTTCGCGTCACCGAAGTCGATGTGGCGCGCAAGCGCATCGGCCTGACGATGAAGCTCGGCGATGCGCCCGCGGGCAGCCGGCAGGGGCCGGGCGGCGCGCCGCGTGACAACCGTTTTGAAGGCGCGCGGCCGGGTCAACACCGTGGCAACGACGGGCGAGGCGGCCCGCAGCCGGCAGCCGCTGGCGCGATGCAGTCGGCTTTTGCCAAACTGGCCGGGTTGAAGAAGTAGCGAAGTACCCGGTCATAACCCGCTATGAATAACATAGCTGGTGGCGCAAGTAATGCGTGGGCTGCAGGCCTTTTTTGCTTGAATTTAGCCGCTGCAGCTCCGTTTTATCCGTTTTTCCCGTGCCGGCGGGCAGGACGCGGGCCCGTTGGCAGTGTTTTTGGCCTCCAGCCCACGTAACTAATGCGCCAGAAGCTACGTTTTTGATAGCGACTGACTGACTGACTGACCGAGTGCCCGACCGAGCATTGCCTTGGCCCGGTAAAGTTGAAACCGTTCGCCCTGAGGTATCGAAGGGTCTTATTGCAGGCTTGCCCTTCGATACGCATTGCGTACCCTGTCCTGAGCTTGTCGAAGGGTCAGGGTGAACGGTAAAAGTCAATCCCTCAAAGGGCCGGCTCAACCATTGACGGCCCTGATCGACGCGCTGCGCTTCAAACCACAGTGAAAGAGGAGGCTGTGCGGGGATGATCCCTGCGGCGCTGCCGCTGCGCCGTGAGTCGCCCGGCCTTCACTTTTGCCCGCTATTTTTTGATGCCTACAGGCCTCAAGCCCAGGTGGAATCTGCGCGAGCAGCTATTACTTTGATAGCGACCAGCGCGTCCGCGTCAACCTGTCAGGACGCGTCTGAAGGCTCTGCAATGCCGCCGACGACCTGGCTGAAGCCGCCATCGACGTAGGTGATTTCAGCCGTCACGCCACTGGCCAGGTCGCTGAGCAAAAAGGCCGCGACGTTGCCAACTTCTTCCGTCGTCACGTTGCGGCGGATGGGCGATGCGGCGGCGACGGCGCTGAGAATCTTGCCAAAACCGGCGATGCCGCTGGCTGCCAGGGTTTTGATCGGCCCGGCACTGATGCCGTTGACGCGCATGCCGGTGCCCTTGCCACCCAGGGATTCAGCCATGTAGCGCACCGACGCCTCGAGGCTGGCCTTGGCCAGGCCCATGGTGTTGTAGTTGGGCAGCGCACGCAGCGCACCCAGATAACTCAGCGTGAGCAGTGCCGATTTTGGATTGAGCATCGGCAGGGCCGCCTTGGCCATGGCGGGGAAGCTGTAGGCGCTGATGTCATGGGCGATCTTGAAGCCTTCGCGCGACAGGCCTTCGAGAAAGTCGCCGGCAATAGCCTCGCGCGGGGCATAGCCGATGCTGTGCACGAAGCCGTCGAAGGTGGGCCAGGTTTTGGCAAGGTCGGTGAACATCTGCGCGATCTGCTCGTCGCTGCCCACGTCGCAGTCA
>NCGI01000028.1 GCA_002256925.1 Polaromonas sp. 28-63-22 | reverse complement strand
CGTGCAGCACCATGGCCACGATGCGCCGCCCTACCAGCTGCTGATGCGCCGCTGGCGCAGTGGCTACATCTGCGGCCTGGGCGAGGTGGTGCAGGCGGCGTGGGGCCAGCCGCATCTGCGGCTGGTGCTCACCAGCGTGCGCGAACTGCGTCTGTATGTGGCCGTGCTGGCGTGGTGGGTCGCGCTGATCGGGCTGCTGCTGGTGGCGTTGCCGTGGACGCTGCGGATCGAGGCGTTTGCGCTTCTGGCGGTGGCGCCGGTGGCGCTGATGGCCTGGCGAAAACGCAGCGCGACCAAGGCGCTGTTTTCCGTGGTGTCGTGGTGCTTCAATGCGGCCGGGCTGGTGCGCGGGCTGCTGACGCCCCGGCGCCCTGCGCGTGAAGCCGTCGCCAGTGTCGAGATTCGAAGCATCCCGTGAGCCGGCGGGTCAACACTCGCTATTAAAGTCATAGCTGCTGGCGCAGGTATTACCTGGGCTACAGCACTATTTTTATTCGCGTTGCGCGGTTTTTCTCGTTCCCGCGTTTGGGGGAAGGCGTAATACCGGCTCAAGGGCCTCTGCTCAACCTCGCTCTACCGCCCCGTATTGCCCTGCCGCGACTGCGTCTGGTTGCTGCTGCCAAGGTGCGCTTCACGGTCGCTACGGCTGTCCGAGGTGCGCTTGGCCTCGTTCTTCTGCGTCAGCGCCTGCTCGCCAACCTTGTTGTGGTCGTTTGCCACCTTGCCGGTGTGCGGCGCCTGTTCGTCACGCGGGTTCTGCTTCTTGCTCATCGGGGACTCCTTCGGGGTTGTGGAAAAAAACCGTGGCTGGTTCAATCCACAGTGGCCCTGATTGCGGCGCCCGTCTGTCAGACAACACCGCCGCTACGGCCGGGGCCCACCCATGCGTCCTTCCAACTTGCGCCGCATCAAGCGCAGGCGCTGGCGGCGGGCCTATCATCGGCTTCATGCTGTTGGAAACCTTGGGCGCCGCGCGCGACATTGGCCGCATCAACGAAATCGCCGGCGTGCTGATTCGCCACGGCCTGGGCGACACCGTGCGCCGGCTCGGGCTGGCCGACACGCTTGAAAAAGCCGGCCACGTCGTCAACTGGAACTCCGCCGCCAGCCTCGCCCGCATCGACCCGCCGGTGCAGACCCGGCTCGCCATGGAGGAGCTGGGCCCCACCTTCGTCAAGCTCGGGCAGCTGCTGGCCGGGCGCGCCGACATCTTCGCGCCCGAATGGATCACCGAGTTTCAACGCCTGCACAGCCATGTGCCCGCAGTGCCGTTCGAGACCCTGCGGCCCCAGCTGCGCGACGACCTGAAAGGCGAACCCGAAGACGTGTTTGCGCGCTTTGACGTCGAACCGCTGGCGGCCGCATCGATTGCCCAGGTGCACCGCGCGCAGCTGCACGACGGCACCGAAGTCATCGTCAAGATCCGTCGCCCCGGCATCACGGAGATCATCGAGGCCGACCTGCGCCTGCTGGGCAAGCTGGCCGGCCTGGCCGAGGCCCGGCTGCCCCTGCTGAAGCTCTACCGCCCGCGCCAGCTGGTGCTTGAATTTGCCCGCTCGCTGCGGCGCGAACTCGACCTGGCCGCCGAATGCCGCAACGCCGAGCGCATCGCCGAGAACTTCACGGCCGTGCCGCATCTGGTGGTGCCGCGCGTGTACTGGGCGCACACCACCGAACGCGTCAACACGCAGGACTTCATCGACGGCATTGCCGGCGACCAGCTTGACCAGCTCACGCCAGAAGCCGGCTTTGACCGCAAGCTGCTGGCCCGGCGCGGCGCCCACGCGGTGCTCAAGATGATTGTGGAAGACGGCTTTTTTCATGCCGACCCGCACCCCGGCAACGTGTTCTACCTGCCCGGCAACGCGATTGCGTTCATCGACTTTGGCATGGTCGGCCGCCTGTCGCCGCAGCGCCGCGAGGAACTGCTGCAACTGCTGCTGGGCCTGGTCGAACGCGACCCGCAGGCCGTGGCTGAAGTGCTGATCGACTGGGCCTGTGACAGCGGCCAGCACAGCGGCCCGGGGCAGAGCCAGAACCACGGGCACGATCTGGCGCAGCTTGAAACCGAGCTGGAAGCGTTTGTGGACCAGTACCACGGCACCGAACTGGCGCAGCTCAGCCTGGGCAAGATGCTGACCGACATCACCACCATCCTGCGCGAACACCACCTGGCGCTGCCGTCGGATCTGGCCATGCTCATCAAGGCCTTCATCTCGCTCGAAGGCATGGGGCGCGGGCTGGACCCGGGCTTTCACATGGCCACCGAAGCCATGCCGCTGCTGCGCCAGCTCGCCAGTGAACGCTTCCAGCCGCACGCCATCGCCGCACGCGGCTGGAAGACCCTGCGCCGCGCGTTCAGCCTGGCCGAAAAGCTGCCGCACGATTTTTCACGCCTGCTGCGCAACGCCCGCAAAGGCCACTTCAGCGTCGGCATCGAGCTGGCGCACCTCAAACGCGTCGGCGACCAGATCGACCGCGCCGCCAACCGGCTGGCTATCGCGCTGGTCATCGCGTCCCTCGTCATCGGCTCGTCCATCGTCATGACAGTCAAGGGCGGGCCCACGCTGTTCGGCCTGCCGGCCTTCGGTTTTCTCGGTTTTTTTGGCGCCGGCGCCGGCGGCCTGTGGCTGATGCGCGCGATCTGGCGCAGCAGCCATCACAAGGACGACGAATAAGGTCAGCGCCGAAGATCGACGCGGTCAGAAGGCCCCACAAGGCCACCACAGCGGCAAACAGGCGCTATTGATTTAATAGCTGCCGGCGCAGGTAATACCTGGGCTCGCGGCCTATTTGATGCCGATATGACGGTCCACAGCACTTCCGGCGGGGCCGCTGCCCACACCCGCGCTGCCCGCTGGCTGCACCTGCGTCACACCCGGTTTTTTGAGCAGCTCATCGCCCACATCCCAGTCAGGCAAAGCACCCCAAGCCATCGCCGTGGTCAGCACCACCAGCGAAGGAATGGCGCGCAGGTAACGCGGGCGCAGCTTGGACGTCTTGGGCATCGGCATCGGCATCGGCATGGTTTGCTCCTTCGGAAGACAAGCAAAAAATCATCTTGCACCCGATCACCGCCACGCATTGCGTCTGCCATGTTGCGCATCGTAAGCAAATGCCTCAACGCCCGATTGGCGCGGGTTTCGGGGCAGCGGCTTTACAAAAGCAGGTGCTTCGCGGACAGCCCGTCGACTCGTGTCAGAACGCATTCTTGAAACTCCACTCCCGACGATTCGAATTTGTGTCTTAACTGCACTCACTGACTGCCGCACCCATGTCCGAAGGTACTAGCCCCGATGCATTACAAAATGCGCCACGAAACAACATCTAAAAACATCCTCCTCGATACAAAGGTATCGGATGGCAAAATCGACAGCACTCCCCTGATTTGTTGACAGGGTCGCCATAACAGGTCAGGTAACCATCAGCCGCATGGACAAAAAATCGCTTTCCGAAAGTGATATCAGCGACAAATTTATACGCCCGGCCATCGTCAAGGCCGGGTGGCACACGTTTGATCAGATCTATGCGCAATATCCCCTGCGTGCAGGGCGCGTCGTGGTGCGCGGCAAAACCGCTAGGCGCGACCAGTCGACCGTGTTGTTTGCCGACTTTGTGGTTTTTCTCAAGCCGAACATTCCGCTGGCAGTTATCGAGGCTAAAAAGTCCCGCCTCTCGGTGCAGGCGGGTATGCAGCAGGCCCTCAAGTATGCGGAGCTGCTAGACGTGCCCTTCAGTTTTGCCAGCAATGGCGACAGTTTTGTGTTCCGCGACGCCACGCTGGCCACGGGCGTGCTGGAACAAAACCTGACACTGGACCAGTTCCCGTCTCCTCAAGAGCTGTGGTCACGCTACTGTGCCTGGAAGGGCTGGACGCCGGAAGTGCAGCGCGTGACAGAGTTTGACTATGCGCCGGCCAAATCCCCCCGCTATTACCAACTCAATGCGATCAACCGCACGGTAGAGGCCATCGCCACTGGGCAAAACCGCGTGCTGCTGGTCATGGCGACGGGTACCGGCAAGACCTACACCGCCTTCCAGATCATTCACAGGCTCTGGAAGTCGCCTTGGCGCTCTGACAAGCCCAGCGGCCAAAAACGCATCTTGTTCCTGGCAGACCGCAACATCCTGATTGACCAAACTATGGTCAACGACTTCCGCCCCTTCAAGGGTGCCATGGCCAAGCTCAGCCCCAATGCCAAAGGCATGGAGCGTGTCGATGCGCAGGGCAGGGTCTCGGTGGAAGACCTGGACCTGGCCGTGAACAAAACCACCAAGCTGGTGGACAAAAGCTACGAGATTTACCTCTCGCTCTACCAGGCCGTCAGCGGCACCGAAGAAGAGCAGAACATCTACAAGCAGTTCAGCCCTGATTTTTTCGACTTGATCGTGGTGGACGAGTGCCACCGCGGCAGCGCCGACGAAGACTCCGCTTGGCGCGAAATATTGACCTACTTCAGCAGCGCGACCCAGGTCGGCCTGACCGCCACGCCCAAGGAAACCAAAGAAATATCGAATCGCGACTACTTTGGCGCGCCCCTCTACACATACAGCCTCAAGCAAGGCATTGAAGACGGCTACTTGGCACCCTACAAGGTTATCCGCGTGGATCTGGACAAAGACGCCTTTGGCTGGCGCCCCACGACGGGCATGACGGACAAACACGGCAACCTGATCGAAGACCGCATCTACAACGGCACCGACATGAACCGCAAGCTGGTGCTGGAAAAACGCGACGAGGCCGTGGCGGCCAAAATTACCGAATACCTCAAAGTCACCGACCGCTACGCCAAGACCATCGTCTTCTGCGAAGACATAGACCACGCTGCCCGCATGCGGCAGGCGCTGTCCAACGCCAATGCCGACATCTGTGCGACCAACCCCAAGTACGTGGTGCAGATCACCGGTGACAACCCCGAAGGCAAGCGCGAGCTGGACAACTTTATCGATCCCGAGAAAGCGTATCCGGTGATTGCCACCACCTCCAAGCTCATGAGCACCGGCGTGGACGCGCAAACCTGCAAGCTCATCGTGCTGGACCAAAACATCAAGTCCATGACGCTGTTCAAGCAGATCATTGGCCGTGGCACCCGCCTGCGCGAAGACTTGGGCAAAACCTGGTTCACCATCCTCGACTTCAAGCGCGCCACCGAGCTGTTTGCCGACAAAGACTTTGACGGCGAGCCGGTGCAAATTTACGAGCCCAAGCCAGGCCAACCCATCGCGCCGCCAGACGCGCCCCCTGATGCGCCGGGCGACACCGGACCCGGCAACCCACCGCCATTGGGGCCCTTCGCCCCAAGCGGCGACGGCCCCAAGAAATACGTCGTCGGCGCCATGGTCACCGTAGTCGTGGCCCGCGAACGCGTGCAATACCTCAACGCCCAGGGCCAACTGATCACCGAAAGCCTGCGCGACTACACCCGCATCAACCTCACCAAACAGTACGACTCGCTGGACAAGTTCCTCCAGGCCTGGAACGACGCCGACCGCAAAGCCGCATTGCTGCAAGAACTGGAAGGCCAGGGCGTGCTGATTGAAGCGCTGGCCGAAGAACTGGCCCACAGCGGCCTGACAAACCTCGACCCCTTCGACTTGCTGCTGTACGTCGCCTGGCATCTACCCCCGCTGACGCGACGCGAGCGCGCCAGCCGCGTCAAAAAGCGCAACGTGTTCACCCAATACGGCCCCTTGGCCCGCAAAGTCATCGACGCGTTGCTGGACAAATACGCCGACGAAGGCATTGCCACCATCGAAGCCGACACGGTTTTCAACGTGCAGCCCTTCACCGAGATTGGCCGCCCTAGCGAAATCATCAACAGTTTCGGCGGCCGCCCCCAATACCTGGGCGCCTTGCAGACGCTGGAACGTGAGCTGTATGCCACAAACGCTACGTAATTCATAGCTGTTTGCGCTTATTCCACGAGCGCTAGCGCCCGTTTTCATTCATAAAACCTAGAAAAAGCATGTCCAACCTTTCCAGCGTCATCAAATCCATCCAGGACGTGATGCGCCAAGACAGCGGCGTCGATGGCGACGCCCAACGCATCTCCCAGCTCACCTGGCTCTTGTTCCTCAAAGTGTTTGACGCACTGGAAGAAGAGATGGAACTCACCCGCGACAGCTACACCAGTCCCATCCCCGAAGCCATGCGTTGGCGCAACTGGGCGGCAGACGCGGAAGGCATCACCGGCGAAACCCTGCTGGCCTTTGTCAACAATGAGCTGTTCACCGCACTGAAGAATCTGCGCGGTGACGCCCAGCGCAACCCTCGCGGCTTCGTCGTGCGCGGCGTGTTTGAAGACGCCTATAACTACATGAAAAGCGGCCACCTGCTGCGCCAGGTCATCAACAAGCTCAACGCCATCGACTTCAACCGCCAAGCCGAGCGCCACCAGTTCAACGACCTGTACGAGAAGATCCTCAAAGACCTGCAAAGCGCCGGCAACGCGGGCGAGTTTTACACCCCCCGCGCCGTCACTCAGTTCATGGTGGATATGGTCAACCCCCAGTTGGGCGAAAAGGTGCTGGACCCGGCCACCGGCACGGGTGGCTTTCTGGTCTGCGCCATCGAGCACATGAGGAAGCAGGTCAACAACACCGAGCAAGAAGCCGTGCTGCAAGCCTGCATTGGCGGCGTGGAAAAAAAGCAATTGCCTCACATGCTGTGCGTTACCAACTTGATGCTGCACGGCATCGAGGTACCTAGCCAGATCGTGCATGGCAACACCCTGGCCCGCCCGCTGCGCGACTACACCGCTGCCGAGCGGGTGGACGTGGTGCTCACCAACCCGCCCTTTGGTGGCGTGGAAGAGCCGGGCATCGAGCAAGGCTACCCCAGCGATGTGCGTACCAAAGAAACGGCGGACCTGTTTCTGGTGCTCATCAAACACATCCTCAAAGCCCATGGCCGCGCCGCGCTGGTCTTGCCCGACGGCACGCTGTTTGGGGAGGGCGTAAAGACGCGCATCAAAGAGCAACTGCTGGCCGAGTGCAACCTGCACACCATCGTGCGCTTGCCCAACGGCGTGTTTGCGCCCTACACCGGCATCAAGACCAACCTGCTGTTCTTCACCAAGGGCACGCCCACCCAGCATGTTTGGTACTACGAGCACCCCTACCCGCCAGGCGTGAAGAACTACAACAAGACCAAGCCCATCCGCATTGAAGAGTTCGATGCTGAGAAAGTCTGGTGGGGAACTGAACAAGACGGATTTGCAAGCCGTGTGGAAAACGCCCATGCCTGGAAGGTCAGTATCGACCAGATCAAGGCCGCCAACTACAACCTCGACCAAAAGAACCCGCACGCCGTGGACGCCGAGAGCCACGACCCCGAGCAACTGCTGGCCGACTATGCGCGGTTGCAAGGTGAGGCTCAGGCCCTGCGCGATGAGCTGAAAGACATATTGGCCAAATCGCTCGCTAGCGCCGGTTGAACAAGCGCATGCTGCTATCAAATTTAAATTTATTGGCCACCGCTCCGGGCGGCGTCGCGCGTCTGCGCGAGCTGATCTTGACGCTGGCGGTGCAGGGAAAACTGGTGCCGCAAGACCCGAAGGATGAACCGGCGAGCGAGTTGTTGAAGAAGATTCGGGTGGAAAAAGACCGGCTGATTGCCGAGGGCAAGATCAAGCGGGACAAGCCGCTGGCGGAGATTGATGACGACGAAAAGCCGTTCTTGCTGCCTGCAGGTTGGGAATGGGAACGATTTGGCGTGATCGCTGGTATTGAGCGCGGTGGTTCGCCTCGCCCAATTGAGTCGTTTCTTACGGACGATCCTGCGGGGTTGAATTGGATCAAGATCGGTGACACAGAAAAAGGCGGAAAGTACATCACCTCTGCCAGTCAGAAGATCAAGCGAGAAGGCTTGGTGAAGACGCGAATGGTTTTCCCAGGCGACTTTCTCCTCACGAACTCGATGAGTTTCGGTCGCCCGTACATAACTCAAATTGAGGGGTGCATCCATGACGGATGGTTGCGCATCAGTCCGCCAAGTTCTTTGAACAAGGACTTTCTTTATGTGCTGCTCTCATCCCGGTTCATTCGCACCGTTTTCGAAGCGGCAGCCGCTGGTGGCGTGGTGTTGAACCTAAATGCAGACAAGGTTCGCACGGTCCCGATCCCACTGCCGCCCCTCGCCGAACAATCCCGCATCGTCACCCGCGTCGAAGAACTCATGCGCCTTTGCGATGCGCTCGAAGCCAAAGGCCAGCTGGAGGCCACGCAACACGCCCAACTCGTCAGCACCCTGCTGGCCACGCTCACCGATAGCGAAACGCCCGCGCAACTGGCCGACAACTGGCACCGCATCGCCACCCACTTCGACCTGCTGCTAGACCGCCCCGAAGCCGTAGACGCCCTGGAGCAAACCATCCTCCAACTCGCCGTGCGCGGCCTGCTCGTCCCCCAAGACCCGCAAGACGAGCCCGCCAGCGTTCTGCTCAAGAAAATCCGCATTGAGAAAGACAAGCGCATCGCCGTGGGCAAGATCAAACGCGACAAGCCCCTGCCGCCGATCGCGGACGATGAGCAGCCGTTTGCGCTGCCAGCCGGGTGGTGTTGGGCGCGGTTTCCAGAGCTTGGTGAGTTTGGTCGAGGTAAGTCCAAGCACAGGCCACGCAACGATCCCGCCTTGTTCAATCCATCGAAGTACCCGCTCATTCAGACCGGCGAAGTGTCGCGTGCAAAGGGCGTTGTAAAAGAGGTTCATTCGTATTACAGCGACCTTGGACTTGCACAGAGTCGAATGTGGCCCAAGGGAACGCTGTGCATAACGATTGCTGCGAATATCGCGGAATCTGCTGTCTTAGGCTTTGACAGTTGCTTCCCCGACAGCGTCGTAGGTTTTGTCCCCGAGGATGCCATGGGTAACGTCGATTATTTTTTGCTGTTCGTGGAAACGGCGAGGGCTGACTTGCTTGCTTTTGCTCCTGCTACCGCCCAGAAAAACATCAACCTCGAAATTCTTAGTTCGTTGCTGATCCCGGTGCCGCCCCTAAACGAATTGACCCGCATCGTCACCCGCGTAGCCCAGCTGCGCCGCCTGTGCGCCGACCTGCGCCAGCGCCTGGCCGCCAGCCAATCCACCCAAGCCCATCTGGCAGAGGCACTGATACAAGAGGTCGTTTGACTAATGAATAACCCTCGACCCGGCTTGATTAAACTTGATTTAAGGTGATTTACACCGATAATTCACTGGTTATGCATAAAGTTATCCACAGCGACAACGTCAAAACGGCCATCCAAGCTCGGGGATGGACTCAAAAAGAGCTGGCTTCGCAGCTAGGCGTCACGGGCCAAGCCGTTACCAACTGGATGAAGGGCACAGATTTCCCCAGGCCCGACAAACTCCTTAAGCTCGCAACCACCCTGAAGCTGGGGTTTGCCGACTTGGTGCAGTTGCCGCAAGCCGCTCAGCCTGTGGTGGCGTTCCGCAAAAAGGCGGGCGCAAAGACTAAAGATGAGCACGTCATCAAGGCCATGGCCATGGGGGCTTTATTAAAGGCACTGGTTCCATTCTTGTCTGCCGTACCGCAATTGCGCCGGCAGGTGCCAGACCCTTCTACCGAGTACGCTGCCGTGCAGGATGTGGTGTCGCAGGTGCGCAAGGGCTTGGGCTTGGGCGAGGGCGGCGTGCTGCATTACGAGCAGTTGCTGACCGAATTCGCCGAGAACGGGGCGGTGGTTGTGCCAGTGATGTGGGGCGCTTTGCAAAACCACAAAAACGCTCTGCACATTCTGTTGCCACAGGAGCGCGTGACCTTCATCTTCTTGAATCTGGACACTTATCTGGAGGATTTCAAATTCTGGATGGCCCATGAACTGGCGCATGTGTTTACGCCGCAGTTGGCTGGGAAAGATGACGGGGAAGATTTTGCGGACGCCTTTGCTGGTGCTTTATTGTTCCCTAAAGAGCTAGCCCGCACGGTTTACGCGCAGATAGCTGGACAGCCCACGGCGCACGAAGCAAAGGTGCTGCAGGCTTTCGCGCACGAGCATGGCATTTCTCTCAATACGGTCTTCCAGCAAGTCAAACGGTTCGCCCAGTCGCAGGGTTTGCCGCCCTTGAAGCAAGCTGAGCTTGACATTCACATAATGCGCAATGCGCGGCGTGGCAAGCTGGTAAGTGAGACGCTGTTTGCGCCACTGCCGCCTGTGCCATCTGCGTATGTCGCTGCGGCCGAGCGCCAGTTTCACAGTGACTTTTTTCAGGCGCTGCGCCGCATGATGCAAGCGAAGCAAACCGGCGCAGGCTATGTCCAACAGGTGATGGACATACCCATGCAGGATGCGTTGGCACTGCATGCGGAGCTGACCCGGTGACCACCGAGGTCCTGCTGGACACGAATACCTACCTTCGGCTTGCAAAGCGCATTCGCCCAGCGGTAGGCTGCAAGTTTGGTCAGGTGCCTTATGTAGTGGTGATTCTCAAAGCGGTGGAGGAAGAGGTCCACCGCAATCCCAAGCTGCGGTTCAAAAACCCGTGGTTTGACGAACCTGAGTTTGCGCAGGAGCGTTTGGCCAAGCAAACGCGGCTAAGCGCAGCGGATAAGCAGGACATGAAGTTGGTGCAGGATGTGCTGATGGGTACGGTTCAGCTTGACATTGACAAGTACACCTCCCACGGTCGTTCCCCACCGGGGGCTACGGATTGCTGGCTATTGGCTTACGGCCAGGTCAAGGGCGCAATCGTGGTGACTGATGACCTGGGAATGCATACCTTGGCTGCGGAAGTAGATTTGAAGGTGTGGCACGGGTTTGAGTTGCTAGCAAAACTTAAATCCGCGAAAGTTGCGAGCAACGAGCTGGTGCGTGACATCTACGATGCGTTGGAGCGCAATGGCGATATGACCGAGACATGGCGCAAGGCCAAACACAATGAGTTCGCGAGGATCTTTGGCAATTAGCGGTTTGTCTGTCCCTCAACCAAAGCCCATGTGGCCAAGGCGCTGATGAAAGAGGTCGCCTGATCATGTCCGTCGTGGAAGAAGCCACCGGTGTTATCGGTCTGCTAGGCAGAAGCTGGGGCTGGCTGGAGGATCGGCTTGACCCCGCGCGCCTATCCGCGAAGCGGCTGATTGTCGCCTTCGAGGCACACGGCATCGCCCGCCAACAGATCATTCGCTTGCTTCCATCGCATGTGCTGCAGTCCAAGCCCGAAGTCACCATGGCAGATTTCTCCTTACCCAGAAAGCTGAAGCTCCGGCTGTCACCGCCGTTGCTGGATTGGGCCGCCGACTATTTGAACGTGCGGCGTGCATGGCTGGATGGTGTGGATGAACCACCGCACATCGTGATAGACCGTTACAAACGGCCCGCCAAATACAGTGGCTGGCTGCAGTCGCGCCAAGCGCAAGCGCCGGCTGTTGACCGCTGGCTGAGCGTGTGGAAGGCGAAGGGCGAGCCAATGAGTTCAGAAGGTAGCGGGCCGCTGTGTCTGGTGTACCAGGAAACGTCTAACGGCCTGGACGGCAGGGAATGGTCTCGCTACTGGTTGTTATCAGACGAGTGGAGTCTTCACCATTCCCCATGCGTAGAGAACATGGCTGCTGCCGTTTCGGTGGCACTATCACTGGGCATCCTGGTAACCGGCCATGACCTGCCGCTGGACAAGTTAGGCCGCGTGACCAGAGGAAAGATGCTGATACCTCTTGCTGAGCACCATCGCTGTGGCCGTTGGTACCCAGAAGACTTGGTAGCTCCTGCGCCGGGGACGGGTTCCGAATGGCAGCGCGCTATATTGAACAGTGCGCAAGCCTGGTCGGCAGAGGCCGCGCGTGACACTACTTAAATTCTGCTGCGCGGTTCACGCAAGGTCGAAACCTCAGGCCGTCAGGTCATCATTCGGTTGCCGACCCATTCACGCCAGTAGCGTCATCCCGGCAGCACGCACTGCCGCTTTATCAAACGTCACGGTCGAGGTGCAGCCTTCACTGCTGGCAAGCTCGGCAATCAGGACATCCACCAAACCGGTTTTGCGGCTTTTTCCCTGGTTAAACCGGCGAATGGCGGCCTGAACGACCTCGCGGCGTTCCACCTGAATCTGCGGGGTGTTCAACAAGTCGCTAATCATGTCTGCCAACTCGTCCATGGTCGCGCTGTACAGGCGGCTCAGCACCCAGCACAGTTCGGCCAGTACCACCAGGCTGATAAAGCCGGGGCTGGCAATAGTCAGGTCGTTTTCGATCAGTCGGCTGGCCAACGCGGCCTGCCGAACGTCGTCTTGCGTCAGGTAACGCGCCAGTACGTTGGTGTCGAGGCCAATCATGTGGGCTTATTTACCGCGCGGGAAAGTTCGGCTCACGGCGCCGGCGGCTATGGCTTCGTTCATGGCCTCGACACTCACAGGCCTTTTGACCCGTCCTGCAAATCGCCCTTTCAACGAAGCAACGTTGCTACGGACCGGCACCAGCACGAAGCTTCCATCAACGGGCAAGAAATCTACCTGAGCCCCGGCACTCAAGCCCAGCGCGTTGCGCACAGAAATAGGCAGCGTGATCTGGCCCTTGCTGGTTAACGTGGCGATTGGCATGGTTAGCTCCTTACGGTTGGTAAGGAATTATAGGCTGACTGCAACACACGACAGGGTCAAGTGTCATTTTGGGCCAGGCTAGAAGCATTTTGTGCCTTTGTCCCAGGTAATACCTGAGTTGCCAGCTATTAAATTTGTAGCGAATCTATGCCTCAAGTCACTGCGCACGCATCAGCCGCGTCAGCGTACCGCGCCATCAACGCCCGCACCGCAGGCTTCGCGCAGCGCTGCAAGCTCATCAGCATCGAGTGGTCGGGGCGCGAGACGCGGTGGCGGGTGCGCAGGTCGTGCTGGATCTGGCCCAGCAGCGCTGCAGCCATTTCGGCGTCGGCCAGTGCGCGGTGGGCGCGGCCTGTTTTCGGTAGCTGGTGGTAGTCCACCAGCACACCGAGCTTGTGGCTCGGCGCCTGCGGGTAGAGCCGCCGCGACACCAGCAGCGTGCAGGCAAAGGCATGCATCGCCGCTTCCCCGGCCATGGCCAGTTCGGCCTGCCAGAACTTGCGGTCGAACGCGGCGTTGTGCGCCACCAGCGGCGCGTTGCCTACAAAGCGGCTGGCGTCGCGCATCACGCGGTCGGCAGCAGGCGCGACGGCAATCATGGCGTTGCTGATGCCGGTCAGGCTGGTGATGAACGCCGGGATGTGCACGCCGGCGTTCATCAGGCTCTGGAAGCGGTCAACCACCACACCGGCTTCCAGCAAGACGATGGCGACTTCGGTGGCGCGGTCGCCCATGGCGGGTGACAGGCCGGTGGTTTCGAAGTCGATGACGGCGATGAGATTCATGGGGGATGAAGCGAAGAGGAAGCTCAGGCGCGCAGACCGGGCAATAGAGGCGTGAAACCAGCACCATGAAATTCGACTATTTCATGGCGGATTTTCATGGTGGTTTGGTAAGGCTGCCAAAACCGAATTGAGTCAATGCAGCCAGCACCCGATCAGCATCGTCTGCCGCCGTTCCGATCCAGAAGTCGAGATCGCCCGTGTATCTCGGATGGCCGTACGCGGCCAGGGCGTACCCCCCGACAACCAGGTATTCAACCTTGTTTGAGTTGAGTAATGCGGCAAACTCTTTGAAGTCGGGTGTCAACATGAGGTTGTCCTTGGCTATGCTGTTTCCGCAGAGCCTCCAGCGCATCAATCCGTGCTTGTACGGGCTGAGCCAGCCAATAGGCCAGATCGGCCGCTTGCTGCGACTCGTGCAACTTTGTTTTACGCACCGTGGGTTGCAAGGCTGCCTTCTTTTTGACTGCTACGTGTCTACGGTCTAACTCGAAAGCTGACTCACACGTCGATATTCGCTGCCCGCAGCGCGTTGGTTTCAATGAACACGCGGCGCGGCTCGACTTCATCGCCCATCAGCATGGTGAAGACGTGATCGGCTTCGATGGCGTCGTCGATCTGGACCCTCAGCAGGCGGCGCACCTGGGGGTCCATCGTGGTTTCCCAGAGCTGGGCCGGGTTCATCTCGCCCAGACCCTTGTAGCGCTGGCGTGCGGTGGCGTTTTCTGCCTGGCCGATGAGCCAGCGCATGGCTTCGCGGAAGTCGCCGACTTTTTCTTCCTTGCGACGTTCGCCTTCGCCGCGCATGACCTTCGCGCCTTCGCCAATCAGGCCCTTGAAGGTGGCCGCGGCTTCAGCCAGCGCGGCGTAGTCGGCGCCGTGCACGAAGTCTTGTGTCAACACGCTGCTTTTCACGTTGCCGTGGTGGCGGCGGCTGATGCGCAAAATCGGTTTGTCGGTGCGCACGTCAAACTCGCCGGCCACTTCGGCGGGCGCGCCGGTGGTGGTCAGCTCACGCAAATGGGCCTGCAGAGCGACCGCTGAAACCTCAGCGTCGGCCACGGTGTCAAGGTTGAGCGACACGCCATCGGCAATCGAGCGCAGCGCTTCGGCATCCATGAAGCCGCGCAGACGTGCAATCACCGACTCGGCCAGCTGGTGTTTGCGCGCCAGCTCGGCCAGCGTGTCACCCGTGAGAACCATTTTTTCGTCGGCGCCGGTCTGCACCGAGGCATCCTTCAAGGCGATGCGCAGCAGGAAGGTATCGAGCGCCGCCGTATCCTTGAGGTATTGCTCTTCCTTGCCGGCCTTGACCTTGTACAGCGGCGGCTGGGCGATGTAGATATGGCCGCGCTCCACCAGTTCGGGCATCTGGCGGTAAAAGAAGGTCAGCAGCAGCGTGCGGATGTGCGCGCCGTCCACGTCGGCGTCGGTCATGATGATGATGCGGTGGTAGCGCAGCTTGGCGACGTTGAAGTCATCAGCGCCGGGCGTGCCGCCGATGCCGCCGGCCTTGCCGATGCCGGTGCCAAGCGCGGTGATGAGCGTCAGGATCTCGTTGCTGGTGAGCAGCTTTTCGTAGCGCGCTTTTTCGACGTTCAGAATCTTGCCGCGCAGCGGCAGGATGGCCTGGAACTTCCGGTCACGGCCCTGCTTGGCCGAACCACCGGCGGAGTCGCCCTCGACCAGGTAGATCTCGCACATCGCGGGGTCTTTTTCCTGGCAGTCGGCCAGCTTGCCGGGCAGGCCCATGCCGTCGAGCACACCTTTGCGGCGCGTCATATCGCGCGCCTTGCGTGCCGCCTCGCGGGCCCGGGCGGCCTCGATGATCTTGCCGACGATGATCTTGGCGTCGTTGGGGCGCTCCTGCAGGTAGTCATGCAGCAGGCGGCTGACGATGTCTTCCACCGGACCGCGTACTTCGCTCGACACCAGCTTGTCCTTGGTCTGGCTGGAGAACTTGGGCTCGGGCACCTTCACGCTCAGCACGCAGCACAGGCCTTCGCGCATGTCGTCGCCCGTGACCTCGACCTTGGCTTTCTTGGCCAGCTCGCTGTCGTCGATGTATTTGTTGATCACGCGCGTCATGGCCGCGCGCAGGCCCGTCAGGTGCGTGCCACCGTCGCGCTGCGGAATGTTGTTGGTGAAGCAAAGCACCTGCTCGCTGTAGCCGCTGTTCCACTGCATGGCGACTTCCACACCGATGTTGGTGCCCTGGTCGCTCTGGCGATCACCCATGGCAGCAAACACGTTGGGGTGCAAAACCGTTTTGCCTTTGTTGATGAAGCCGACAAAGCCCTTGACACCGTCAGCGCCGGCAAAATCGTCTTCCTTGCCGGTGCGCTCGTCCTTCAGGCGAATTTTCACGCCATTGTTCAGAAAGCTGAGTTCGCGCAGGCGCTTGCTCAAAATCTCGTAATGAAAATCGTTGTTTTCCTTGAAGATGTCGGTGTCGGGCAAAAAGTGAACCTCGGTGCCGCGCTTGTCGGTGGCGTCCATCAGTTTCATCGGCGAGACTTCAACGCCATTGAGCGTTTCAATGATGCGGTTTTGCACCACGCCACGTGAAAACTCCATCACGTGCACCTTGCCGTCGCGGCGAATCGTCAGGCGCAGCATCTTGCTGAGCGCATTGACGCAACTGACGCCCACACCGTGCAGGCCACCCGAAACCTTGTAGCTGTTCTGGTTGAACTTGCCGCCGGCATGCAGCTCGGTCAGGGCAATTTCGGCGGCCGAGCGTTTCGGCTCGTGCTTGTCGTCCATCTTGATGCCGGTCGGAATGCCCCGGCCGTTGTCGGTGACGCTGATCGAATTGTCGGTATGAATCGTCACCACGATGTCGTCGCAGTGGCCGGCCAGCGATTCGTCGATCGAGTTGTCGACGACCTCAAAAACCAGGTGGTGCAGGCCTGTACCGTCGGAAGTGTCACCGATGTACATGCCCGGGCGTTTGCGCACCGCCTCCAGGCCCTCCAGGATCTGGATCGAGCCTTCGCCATACGCTTCCGAAGCGCCGGCCTGGTTGGTGTCGATCTTCGGCTGGAAGTTGGAGCTTTCCACGCCGGCCACCTCGCCGTTCGCTCCGTTGACGTTCACTTCATCGGCTTCGACAGGTTTGTTTTGTTCAGTCATGACCAGCTTTTCACAATCTCTTGAATGACCAAACCCGCTTGAGCAAGCGGGTCTGTTTGTATTTTCGGGCGACCAATGCGCTTGGGATGCGCCTTAAATGCGCATCGGCATGACCACGTATTTGAAGGCTGCGTCGTCAGGAATCGTGAGCAGTGCCGAGCTGTTGGAGTCGGCCAGTTCAATCTTCACCATGTCCTGGTCCATGTTGGCCAGCGCGTCGATCAGGTAGGTCACGTTGAAACCAATTTCGATCGCATCGCCACCGTAATCGATGTCGAGCTCGTCCACGGCTTCTTCCTGCTCGGCATTGTTGGACGCCACACGCAGGGTGCCGGGCTCGATGTTGAGGCGCACACCCTTGAACTTTTCGCTCGTGAGAATGGCGGTACGCTGCAGGCTGGCCAGCAACGGCAAACGACCTAGCGTGATGATGTTCTTGTGGTTCTTGGGAATCACGCGGTTGTAGTCGGGGAATTTGCCTTCGACCAGCTTGGTCACGAATTCCATGCCGTCAAAGCTGAACTTCGCCTGGTTGCCGGCAAACTGCATCTCGATGGCGCCCTCCTTGTCGCTGAGCAGGCGCTGCATCTCGATCACCGTCTT
>NCGI01000263.1 GCA_002256925.1 Polaromonas sp. 28-63-22 | reverse complement strand
GCAAACTTCCTGATGGCCTCGCCCACCACGTCCACCATCTTGTCGATATGTTCTTTCTCGATGGTGTACGGCGGGCACACCACGATGTTGTCGGCGGCGGGCCGTACCAGCACGCCGGCGTGGTAGCAGTGCATGAAGATGTCGAAGGCGCGCTTGCCGGGTGCGCCGGCCAGTGGTGCGAGTTCGACCGCGCCCGCAAGCCCCAGCGTGCGAAGGCCGATCACGTTCGGCAGACCCTTCAGGCCGCTGTGCATCGCGTCGCCCAGCACCTTGCCCATCTGCCCGGCGCGCTCGAACAAGTTCTCTTCCTTGAACAGGTTCAGCGTCGCTATCGCGGCGGCGCAGGCGACCGGGTGGCCCGAATACGTGTAGCCGTGGAAGAACTCGACGGCATGCTCCGGGCTGCCGCTGTGGGCGTTCATCATGCTGTCGTAAATGCGGTCGCTGCAGATCACGCCGCCGAGCGGAATCACGCCGTTGGTGACGGCCTTGGCGAAGTTCAGCATGTCGGGAACGACGCCATAGTAGTCGGCGCCGAAGTTGACGCCCAGGCGGCCGAAGCCGGTGATGACTTCGTCAAAAATCAGCAAGATGCCGTGCTTGTCGCAAATCTCGCGCAGCCGCTTCAGGTAGCCCTGGGGCGGCAGGTACCAGCCGGCGCTGCCGGCCACGGGCTCCACAATCACGGCGGCGATGTTGCTGGGGTCGTGCAGCGGCAAGATGCGCTGCTCCAGCTCCAGCAAGATGTCTTCCTGCCACACCGGCTCCACGCCGTTGATGTAGGCATGGTTGACTGGATCATGAATGAAACGCATGTGGTCCACACGCGGCAAAAACGCCGAGCCATAAACCTTGCGGTTGGCCGGTATGCCGCCGACGCTCATGCCGCCAAAACCGACGCCGTGGTAGCCGCGCTCGCGGCCGATGAACACGTTACGGTGGCCTTCGCCGCGCGCGCGGTGGTAAGCCAGCGCCACTTTTAGCGAGGTGTCGGCCGCTTCCGAACCCGAATTGCAGAACAGCACCCGGTTCAGGTCGCCCGGTGCCATCGCGGCAATCATGTCGGCGGCGGCAAAAGCCTTGTCGTTGCTGGCCTGGAAGGCGGTGGCGTAGTCCAGCGTGTCGAGCTGCTTCTTGATGGCCTCGTTGATCGGCTTGCGGTTATGCCCCGCCACCACGCACCACAGGCTGGAAATGCCGTCGAGCACCTGGTGGCCGTCGTGGGTGGTGAAGTGCACGCCGTCAGCGGCGACAAAAATACGCGGGTCTTTCTTGAAGCTGCGGTTCGGCGTGAAGGGCAGCCACTGGTGGTCCATGCTGAAGTCTTGGTAGGCCATGTCGATCTCCTGAATGCGGTGGAATCCCCATTCTGGCACTCCCGCGCAACTGCCGTACCGCGCGCGGGGGTCCACCGCGCCCGAAACGGGTGCCACCTGCGACAATTCAGGCCCTATGAATGATGCTTATGTTCTTACCCTGTCGTGCCCGGATCGCAAGGGCATCGTGCACGCCGTCTCTGGTTTTCTGCTGCAGCACGGCGGCAACATCGAAGAGGCCGCGCAGTACAACGACCATGACACGGGCCTGTTCTTCATGCGGGTGCAGTTCGCCTGCGGGCAGCTTTCTCATGAGGCCCTTCAAGCGCACCTGGGCGCCTTTGCCGAACCGTTCCAGATGCGCTGGAAGCTGCACGCCACCACGCAGCCGATGCGCACTGTCATCATGGTGAGCAAGGAAGGCCATTGCCTCAACGACCTGCTGTTTCGCTGCAAGTCGGGCCTGCTGCCGCTTGATGTACGCGCCATCGTCTCGAACCACCGCGCGTTCTACCAGCTCGCGGCCAGCTACAACATCGCCTTTCACCATTTGCCCGTGACGGCTGCGACCCGGGCACAGGTCGAGGCCCGGCAACTGGAAATCATCGAAGCGGAAGGGGCCGAGCTGGTGGTGCTGGCGCGCTACATGCAAATCCTGTCGCACGATCTGTGCACCCGGCTCGCTGGCCGCGCCATCAATATTCACCATTCGTTTCTACCCAGCTTCAAGGGCGCCAGACCTTATTACCAGGCGCACGACCGCGGCGTGAAGCTCATCGGCGCCACCGCGCACTACGTCACCGGCGACCTCGACGAAGGCCCGATCATCGAGCAGGACGTGGCGCGCGCTGACCACAGCAAGACGGTGGACGACCTGACCGCGATGGGCCGCGACACCGAAAGCCAGGTGCTGGCGCGCGCCGTGAAGTGGCACAGCGAACACCGCGTGCTGCTGAACGGCCACAAGACGGTGATTTTCAAATGAGCCCCCACGGTCGCTCACTGCGTGTAGCTCCCGAGGCCTTGCAGGCCGCGGCTCGCGGGACGCTTTGCCTCTGTCGCCTGTCCAAACCTGCTCAAGCAGGTTTGGAGCCGCAGGCTCCAGCCCCTCGGGGGCCGCTGCGCCTGCGGGCCGGCGAAGCCGGACCCGCGGCCCCTGCTTGCGAAGACCATCGCATGCCAACCTCATGAGCACTGTGCGCATTCCACCTATCCAGTGCCTGCTGACGTTTGAAGCGCTGGCGCGCCTGCGCAGCGTGACCCAGGCGTCGGAAGAGCTGTGCGTGACGCCCAGTGCCGTCAGTCACCGCGTCAAGCAGCTGGAGCAGATCATCGGCACCAAGCTTTTCGGCCGGGCTGATTTTTCACTGACCACCGAGGGCAGCGAATACCTGGCGCACGTGCGCGAGGGGCTGGCCACGCTGCAGAAGTTTCCCGGCGCTGCGGGGCAAAGCGGCACACCGGGCAAACGCAAGCTGCGACTGGCCGTCACACCGACGTTTGCGCGCTCGATTCTGATTCCGCGCCTGCGCCAGTTCACCGAGGCTTACCCCGAGATCGACCTGACGCTGCAGGTGTCGATCCCGCTGCTCGACGTGGTGGCGGAAGACGCCGACCTGATGGTGCGCTTCGGTACCGGGCGCTACGCCGACGTCGAGCATGTCTGCCTGTCGCGCGACGAAGTCATTCCGCTGGCATCGCCGGCCTTTGTGCGCGAGCATGGCCCGTTCGAGGCGCCCGAGGACCTTGAGGGCGAGAGCCTGCTGCGCTCGCCGCTGGAGCCGTGGCG
>NCGI01000027.1 GCA_002256925.1 Polaromonas sp. 28-63-22 | reverse complement strand
GCCGGTGAGGCTTCGGCCGCATCGGCGGCCTGGCTGCTTCGGGCGCGATGCGCCTGGTAGCGCGCCAGCGCCTGGCCTGCCTGCTGCCCGGACCACGCGGCCCAGCCGGTGTGGGTTCCGCTGACGTTCACCATCGCAATGCAATCGACGGGGCACACCGGAAGGCACAGCTCGCAACCCGTGCAATGCGGCTCGATCACCGTGTGCATCAGCTTGTTGCTGCCAAAAATCGCATCGGTCGGGCATGCGTCCAGGCATAGCGTGCAGCCGATGCACCACGCCTCGTCGATGACGGCCACGGCGCGTGGGTCCTCCGCGCCGTTGGCCGGGTTCAGCGGCGAGGCGGGCTGGCCGGTGATGGCGGCCAGCCGCGCGATGCCCTCAGCACCGCCGGGCGGACACTGGTTGATGGGCGCGCCCTCGGCAACAATGGCTGCCGCGTAGGCTGCGCAATCAGGGTAGCCGCATCGCGTGCACTGCGTTTGCGGCAGGGCCGCATGGACCCGCGCCTTCAGATCTCCGGGTGCCTGCGACACGATAGCTTGGGACATGACCAGGGCTTCAGGGCGGCCGCCATGCGTTACTGCTGCGCCGGGATGGCTTTGACACGCTGGCCGTCGGGCATGGTTTGAACATCGACCGACTTGGGCAGTGTTTGCGTCTTGCCGACCTGCATGGGAATAGCCAGCGCTTCGGTCATGTCGCCCGAACGCAAGTACACGTTGATGTAATGCAGGCCCTCGCGTTGCGGCACCACGTCCAGCGTGTACCCGGCCGAGGCGTCCAGTGGCAGCGGGCCTGTACCCGACTGGCCTTCAAGGCGCAGCGCAGGATCGGCAGTGAGGGTCACTGTCAACGGTTGGCCCGGCGTGGCCGTCTGCACGGTCAGGCGAACCTGCGTCACGCTGCCCACGACCAGGCTGTTCATGATGGTGTAGTTGATTTGCGCACCCATGCTGGTCTTGGCTGTGCGAATCTGGCCGCGCTGGCTGGTTTGTGACGCGCAGGCGGACGCCGCTTGCTTGCAACGCGGCGAACTGGCGCTGGCCTGCGCAGCCGACGCCAGGCTGTGCAGCGCCAGCAGCGAAATAATCGTGATGTGTTTCATGGCTTTTTGCTGCCCTTCCTGAAATTGAATACCCGGGAGATCTGGGACACCTGCGACTGCGACCTGCTCACTGGATCGTCACGGTGAAGCACGCGCGCGTGTTACCGCCCGCGCTGGCCGATTTGGCAAGATTGAAATCGGTCACCACCAGCACGTAGTCACCGGCGGGCAAGACGCCACTGGCTGACTCCGAGTTCGGATTCGTGCCGTTGGCGCTCAGCACGGCGCCGGCGGCGCTGTACAACACCAGATCCGGGTCGGTCTGGCTGGTGGGCGTACTGGAGTTGCCCGTGACGTTGATGATGCGCTGACCCGCCTGCGGCAAGGTCAGCCGGATGTAGCGGTATTCGCCGGCCTTGTTGCCAGCCCGCGCGGGGTCTACGGCGTTGTTGACGCATACATTCGTCAAAGAGGTGCCCACCCCGCCATAGCTGAGGTAAATGGGGTTGGTATCGGCCAGCGGTGTGGGCGTGCCGAAGTTGGTTTCATTGTCGGCATAGGGCGTGTTCGGCAGGGCGATGCCCTGCGTGGCCAGAATCGTACGAATGCTGTTGGTGGCCCCCGCATTGCCGTTGGCGAGCGAGCGTGCAAAGGCGTGGATGCCGGTCAGTGCAGGCGATGCCTTCATGCCCGTCTTCATCGTCGCCCAAACCTGGGTAAACCCAATGTCCGGACTGTTCTGGCTGAAATCCCAGAACATCTTTTGCACGCTGGGCTCCTTGAACCAGCCCGGGTTGGTGGCGGTGCCCAGTGAAACATTGAAGGCGATTCCGCCGGCCTGGTTTGCGCCTATCGTGTCGGTGTACACCGGGTCGTTCAGGGCAATACCCGACCACGCGTTACCCCAGCCCTCCGAAAACGCCACGCGCATGTCCAGACGGTCATCGGGGCCGCCGTGCGGTCCGCCGATGGAGTCGTCCCGGGAAAAAGCGTTTTGAAGGTAATGGCCGAATTCGTGCGCAACCACGTGTGCGTCGTATTCATCGGTATCGTTGTTCGCGCGACCGAGAAGGTACATGCGGCGAACCGGCTGCCCGTTGCTGGTCCCGGCAATGAAAAACGAAGTGCCAATCTGGCCCAGCGCGAGGTCGCCCGTCGCGGCGATGTTGTTCGGGCTCCAGTTGACGTCGAGCTTGGGAAACGCAATGGCGGGGTCCGCCAGAATGATTCGCTGGGTAGCGACATACAACGTGTCAAGGATGGCAAAGGGCCCCGCCGCGCGCTGGGCGTCCACATAGGCGCTGCCGTTCCAGCCCGAGCCCGCGTTGAGGTTTTGCGTCATTGCGGCGCCGGCTGAGCCGCTGGTAAAGCCGGCGCTGTCGATGGCCCACTGGGCGCCGCCGCTGGTGTTATCGACCACGGCAATGGCTGCCGCGTTGCTGCCGCTGGCTGTCATGGCCGCTTTGGCCCGGACAAACACCGAGCGGCCCGAAGGAACGGCCAGCGTGTAGTTGCCGGCGGCGTCGGTGCTGGCGCTGGCCAGGACCGATTGGGTGTTGATGTCAATCGCCTCGACCGTCACGGAGCGCGCCGGGCGGCGCACGGTGCCCGGGTAATCCAGCCGGGGGCTGGAGCTGGTCAATGCAGTCGGCACGGCATCGAAAGTGACCTTGCCATTGACGGCGACCTCGGGGCCGGGGGCTGACGAGCCACCGCCGCCGCCGCAGGAAGCAAGCAGCAGCGCCGAAGCGGCCAACACCAAGGGGAGAAAAAAGCGGGGAGGGCTGATGATCAAGGACAAAAAATGCATGCCGAAGTCTATCTGACGATGCCGTTGCGCTGCGGCGCGCACAGGTAAAGCGCAACACCCCACGAGGGGCGTCGCTTGCGGAAGGCGTCAGGACGAAAGGCCTGACCTACTTTTTGCGCGGGGCCGACCGTTTGGCAGCCTTGGCGACCGGTCGGGACACGGCGGCGGGGGGCGTCTGACGGCCTTCCCTGCGCGGGGTGCGGGTGGGCGTGCGTGTGACCCCAGCCGGTGCTGCTGCCGAGCGCGTGCTGGCGACCGGGGCAGCGCTGCGCGGCTGGACCGTTTTCACCTTTTTGCTGGTTTCACGGTTGCCACAGAGACCCGGGCCGGACGTGGATTTGCTATCGTTTTGGTAGCTGCCGACGCACGTTCTTTCTGGGCGGGAGCCTTGTTGTTCTCAAGAATGAAGGACTTGACGGCGGGGTACACGATGTCGCGCCAACGGCGGCCGGCAAAGATGCCGTAATGGCCCGCGCCTTTGACTTCGAGGTGCTTTTGCAACGCTTTGGGAATGTTGTAGCAAAGGCCGTGCGCCGCTTCGGTCTGGCCCGAGCCTGAAATGTCGTCCAGTTCGCCTTCGACGGTGAAGTGCGCGGTGGTCGTGATGTCTTCCGGACGCACTTTTTCGGGCTGACCATCAACGCTCCTGACTTCCCAGGTGCCGTTGACCAGCTTGAACTCCTGGAACACCGTTTTGATGGTGTCGAGGTAGTACGCGGCGTCCATGTCGAGCACGGCGTTGTATTCGTCGTAAAACTTGGTGTGGGCCTCGGCGCTGGCGTCGTCGCCCTTGATCAGGTCCTTGAAGTAGTCGTAGTGGCTCGTGGCATGCCGGTCGGGGTTCATGGCGACGAAGCCGGTGTGCTGCAAAAAGCCCGGGTAAACGCGTCGGCCAGCACCTGGAAAGTTGCTGGGCACGCGGTAGATCACATTGTTTTCAAACCACTCGTAGCTTTTGTTCATGGCCAGGTTGTTGACTGCCGTGGGCGACTTGCGCGCGTCAATCGGGCCGCCCATCATGGTCATCGTCAAGGGCGTGGTCTCGCCGCGCGAGGCCATCAGTGAAATGGCGGCTAGCACCGGCACGGTGGGCTGGCACACGCTGATGACGTGGCAGTTGCCGTAGATGCCCTGCAGGTGGCGAATGAATTCCTGCACGTAGTTGACGTAGTCATCGAGGCTGAAGGTGCCTTCGGACAGCGGCACGGTGCGGGCGTTTTTCCAGTCGGTGATGTACACCTTGTGGTCTTTGAGCATGGTTTTGACGGTGTCGCGCAGCAAGGTGGCGTAGTGGCCCGACAGCGGCGCCACGATCAGCACGGCGGGCTGCCCCTTGAGGTTGGTCAGGGTGGCCGGATCGTCGGTGAAACGCTTGAAGCGGCGCAGCTCGCAAAAAGGCTTGTCCAGTTCGATACGCTCGTGAATCGCGATGCTGGTGCCTTCGACATCGACCGAGCGAATGTCGAATGCCGGCTTTTCATAGTCCTTGCCCAAACGGTAAATCAGGCTGTAGCCCGCTGCCACACGCTGCGCAAGCGGATTTTGTCCAGCCATGGAGAGCGGATTGCCATACAGTTTGGCAGCGGCCTGCGCGAAATCGACGAAGGGTTCCATCAGCATGCGCTGGGTTTCATAGACTTGATAAAGCATGGGACAAACCTTTGAAAATCCTGGAGAGGAGAGGGGGCGCGGCGCACCCGCGAAAATAAAATGCTGCGCTGCAACAATATAGCAGGTGGGCGCCTTGTTTGCTTGAGGATAACCACCAATTCAGGAAATAGCCTTACAAGTATTGACTGGCCGCCCGGCAATACGTTCACCGAAAGAAAAAAATGGCATTCACCACCCCTGTGCAGGCGCTTGAACGTGTCGCCTCGCTGGCGAAATCCGACCGTATGCCGGTGCTCTTTCTGGGCCATGGCAGCCCGATGAATGCCATTGGCGACAACGAATACCTGCGCAGCTGGCAGGCGCTGGGCGCTGAATTCGGCTCAAAATTCCCCCGTCCGCAACTCATTGTGTGTATTTCGGCCCACTGGCTCACCGAAGGCTGGTGGCTGACGGGCATGGACAGCCCTAAAACGATCCACGACTTCGGCGGGTTTCCGCAGGAGCTGTTCGACCAGCAATACCCGGCGCCCGGCGACGCGGCGGCAGCGCGCGCCATCAGTCAGGTCGTCAGGCAGCGGGCGTCGGAGCCGCTGGGTGTGGACCTCAGCGCGTGGGGTCTGGACCACGGCACCTGGTCGGTGCTCAAACCGATGTTTCCCGAGGCCGATATTCCGGTGATCCAGCTCAGCATGGACTACAGCCGCGCCCCCGAAGACCATTACGCCCTGGCGCAGCAGCTCAAGGGCCTGCGCGAGCGCGGCGTGCTGATTGTCGGCAGCGGCAACATCGTGCACAACCTGCGGCAAATGCAGCGCGGCGCGGCGGGTAGCCAGGCCTACGACTGGGCGCTGGAATTCGACCAGACGGTGGGCGGCTACCTGCAGCAGGGCAATCTGGCGGCATTGCAGAACTTCCAGAAGCTGGGCACATTGGCCAAAATGGCGCATCCGACCCATGAACATTACCTGCCGCTGCTGTATGCGGCCGGCGCGGTGGAGGCGAGGGAGCCGATGCGGTTTTTCAACACCAGCTTTCAGGGTGGCTCGATTTCGATGCGCTCGGTGGTCTGGGGTTAAACCGGGCGGGGCGGGCGGCATGGAGATGGGTGGCCTTGCCAGCGGCCCGAGAGTGGACTACGGCAGAAGGCCGCAACATCCCAACCCTCAGGAGTCCGCCATGTCCGTCGCCAAAGTTATTGAAATCACCGCCAGCAGCAAAAAAAGCTTCGAAGACGCCATTGCGCAGGGCATTTCGCGCGCGTCCGAAACGATTGCCGACATCCAGGGCGCATGGGTGCAGGATCAGAAAGTCGTGGTCAACAAGGGCAAGGTCACCGAATACCGCGTCAGCCTGAAGGTGACGTTCGTGCTGGCGGGCAAAGGCAAGTAAGCTCGGTCGCTGCCGTCGAGTCGCTATCATTTTAATAGCTGCTCGCGCATATGCTACCTGGGCTGCAGGCCTGAAACGCTTAAGAAAAGGCCCGAAAAACCCAAAAAAAGCACGCCAGGCGCGTGCTTTTTTTGTGGTTGGGCCAGACAGCCGGCGGCTTACAGCACCTTGGCGATCGACGCGCAGACGTAGTCGATGTTCTGGCTGTTCAGCGCGGCAACGCACATGCGGCCCGAATCCAGGCCATAAACGCCGAATTCGCTGCGCAGGCGCACCATCTGGTCCTTCGTCAGGCCCGAATAGCTGAACATGCCGATCTGGCTCGTGATGAAGCTCATGTCCTGCTTCATGCCGGCCGCTTTCAGGCCATCGACCAGCTTTTGGCGCATGGCCTTGATGCGCACCCGCATTTCGGCGAGTTCGCCTTCCCACTGGGTGCGAAGCTCGGGCGTGTTGAGCACCAGGGCGACCACGGTGCCGCCGTGCGTGGCCGGGTTGCTGTAGTTGGTGCGGATCACCAGCTTGAGCTGCGACAGCACCCGGTCCGCTTCGTCCTTGCTCTGGCACAGCACCGACAGCGCCCCGACGCGCTCGCCGTACAGGCTGAAGCTTTTTGAGAACGATGTGGAGACGAGAAAATTGAGGCCGGCGGCGACAAACTTGCCGATCACCGCGCCGTCTTCGGCAATACCGTGTCCGAAGCCCTGGTAAGCCATGTCGAGGAAGGGCGTCAACTGCCCGGCCTTGATGGCGGCAACCACCTGGTCCCACTGCGCCGCCGTGATGTCGTAGCCGGTCGGGTTATGGCAGCAGGCGTGCAGCACCACGATGGTGCCGGCTGGCGCTGCTTTGAGGGCGGCGAGCATGCCTTCGAAATTCACGCCGCGCCGGTCGGCGTCGTAGTAGGGGTAGTTTTCGACCTCGAAACCGGCTTGCGTAAACAGCCCGCGGTGGTTTTCCCAGCTTGGGTCAGAAATCAGCACCTTGGCGTGCGGGTTCAGTTTTTTCAGGAAGTCGGCGCCGATTTTCAGGCCGCCTGTGCCGCCAATGCCCTGCGCGGTAACGACGCGGCCGCTTGTGACCGGCTCGCTGTCAGCGCCGAACACGAGCGCCTTGACGGCCGCGTCGTAGGCGGCGATGCCCTCGATGGGCAAATAGCCGCGCGGCTTGGGCGACGCCATCATCTTTTCTTCGGCCGCCTGCACGCAACGCAGCAAAGGCAGCTTGCCGTTATCGTCGTAATACACGCCCACGCCGAGGTTCACCTTGGCGGGATTCGGATCGGCGTTGAACTGCTCGATGAGGCCCAGGATTGGGTCGCGCGGGGCGAGTTCGACGGCGGTAAACAAGGACATGTGGCTTCCTAAAAAAAGTGAAAAAAGGCGAGGAATGACATTTGGTAACCCGCTTTTGCCGCCTGCACGCCCCGGCTTTGGCTGCCTGGGGCTTGCAATCAACGGTTTGGCCCGAATGTCGTATGCTGGTTGGTTGTTCCCGATTTTAACGGCGCTTGCGCGGGGTTCTTTATGGCAGACATGGTGGAAGTTGTAGCGGACGCATCCGATCCGGTTGAGGCGGCCAAGGAAGGCCGCTTTGTTCGTTACCCGGGCTCGCCTTTCGAGCTGTTCCAGCCCTACGCGCCCGCTGGCGACCAGCCGCAGGCGATTGCCCAGCTGATCGAAGGCGTCAACGACGGGGAGGTCTTTCAGACCCTGCTGGGCGTGACCGGCTCCGGCAAGACGTTCACCATGGCCAATGTGATTGCCCAGCTGGGGCGACCGGCGATTGTGTTTGCGCCCAACAAGACGCTGGCCGCCCAGCTTTACAGCGAGTTCCGCGAGTTTTTCCCGAAAAATGCGGTGGAGTATTTCGTCAGCTACTACGACTATTACCAGCCCGAGGCCTACGTGCCGCAGCGCGACCTTTTCATTGAAAAAGACTCGGCCATCAACGAGCATATCGAGCAGATGCGGCTGTCCGCCACCAAAAGCGTGCTGGAGCGGCGCGACACCATCATTGTCGGCACGGTGAGCGCGATTTACGGTATTGGCGCGCCCGAGGATTACACCCAGATGCGGTTCATCGCGCGGATCGGCGACAAGATGGGCCAGCGCGATGTGATTGCACGGCTGATCCGCATGCAGTATTCGCGCAACGACCAGGACTTTTCACGAGGCACTTTCAGGGTGCGGGGCGACGTGATCGACGTGTTTCCGGCCGAGCATTCGGAGCTGGCCATACGCATCGAGCTGTTCGACGACGAGATCGAGTCGATCCAGCTGTTTGACCCGCTGACCGGCCGTATTCGCCAGAAGGTGCCGCGCTTTGTGGTGTACCCGAAAAGCCACTACGTCACACCGCGCGACAAGGTCATGGCGGCGGTCGAGACGATCAAGCTTGAATTGTCCGAGCGCGTGGCGCAGTTTGTGTCGCAGGGCAAACTGGTCGAAGCGCAGCGCATCGAGCAGCGCACGCGGTTTGACCTTGAAATGCTGAGTGAAATCGGCCACTGCAAGGGGATTGAGAACTACACGCGCCATCTGAGCGGTGCTGCGCCCGGCTCGCCGCCTTCGACGCTGTGCGATTACCTGCCGAAAGACTCGCTGATGTTTCTTGACGAGAGTCACGTCATGATCGGGCAGCTCAATGCCATGTACAACGGTGACCGCTCCCGCAAGACCACGCTGGTGGAGTACGGGTTCCGCCTGCCCAGCGCGCTGGACAACCGGCCGCTGAAGTTCGAAGAGTTCGAAACCAAGATGCGGCAGGCGATCTTCGTGTCGGCCACGCCGGCGGCGTATGAGAACGAGCATGCGGGCCAGGTGGTCGAGCAGGTCGTTCGGCCAACCGGCCTGGTCGATCCCGAGGTGGAGGTCCGGCCCGCCGTGAACCAGGTTGACGATGTGCTGCAGGAAATCCGCATCCGTGTGGACAAGAACGAGCGCGTGCTGATCACCACGCTGACCAAGCGCATGGCCGAGCAGTTGACGGACTACCTGAGCGAAAACGGCGTGAAGGTGCGCTACCTGCACAGCGACGTCGACACGGTGGAGCGCGTGGAGATCCTGCGTGACCTGCGGCTTGGCGCGTTTGATGTGCTGGTGGGCATCAATTTGCTGCGCGAAGGCCTGGACATCCCCGAGGTCTCGCTGGTGGCGATTCTGGATGCGGACAAGGAAGGCTTCCTGCGCGCCGAGCGCAGCCTGATCCAGACCATCGGCCGCGCCGCGCGAAACGTCAACGGCCGGGCGATTCTTTATGCCGACCGGATTACCGATTCGATGGCCAGGGCGATGGGTGAAACCGAGCGCCGCCGCAACAAGCAGATCGCCTTCAACCTGGAGCATGGCATCACGCCGCGCAGCGTGGTCAAGCGCATCAAGGATCTGATCGACGGCGTGTACAGCGAAAAATCGGGCAAGGAAAACCAGAAGCTCGAGCTGCAGAAGGCGCTGGTCGAGGACATGAGTGAAAAGGATGTGTCACGCGAGATCAAGCGGCTTGAAAAGCAGATGGTCGAACACGCCAGGAATCTGGAATTCGAAAAGGCCGCGCGGGTGCGCGACCAGCTGCACATCCTGAAGGAGCAGGCCTTTGGTGCGCCCGGCACCGACAACATCGTGCCAATTTCGGCTGCCGGGTCGGCGCCCAAGGGCCGGTAGGTAGCAAAAGCCGATCGGGCCAGGGACGTTGACGTCCCGCGTTCTGCATGCGTTAATACTAAAAGGTATTTTTGGGATCTGTTAAGTCTTAAAATGACCTTCCGGTATCAATCTGACTTGATCCGGCTTGAATCCCGGCAGGAAAAAGTGGAAGCTGGTATACTTGACGAAATCAGTCAAGAACAGTTCAGAACAATAAAAGCCCCCGTTGATAGCCACGTTAGCCGGATGACTGACCTGGGCGGCTGGAGGAAGAGTTCCCTGGGAGCCACAAGCTTTCAGGGCGTAAACGACAGTCAAGCCAACTTTTTAAGGAGCTTGTTATGCGCCTCACAACCAAAGGCCGCTTTGCGGTCACTGCGATGATCGATCTCGGGCTGCGCCAAAACAACGGCCCGGTCACGCTGGCTGCGATCAGCCAGCGCCAGCAAATTTCCCTGTCCTACCTTGAGCAGCTTTTCGGCAAATTGCGTCGCCATGAACTGGTCGAATCCACCCGTGGCCCTGGCGGCGGGTATACCCTGGGCCGCAAGGCCAGCGAGATCACGGTGGCAGACATTATCGTGTCCGTGGACGAGCCGATTGACGCCACCCAGTGCGGCGGTAAGGAAAACTGCCTTGGTGAAGGTGGCCGGTGCATGACGCACGAGCTTTGGGCCTCGCTCAACAGCCGGATGGTGGAATTTCTCGATTCGGTGTCGCTGCAAAAACTGGTGGATGACCAGCTTGCCAAGGGCGTGGTCATCGAGAACACCCCCCAGGTCAAGAAAGCCATCTTCACCGCGCCTGTGGTCAAGCCGGTTCGTGTGAATGCGCCCAATTCGGTCTTTGCACTGGGCAACGCATTTTCAAAGCTATGAGTTTTTGACCCGGCAAGGCGGGGGCAGGGCACCGAATGAAGCCCCGGCTTTTTTCTTTAACGTTTTTTCGAAGCTGCGAGTCAGCACCTGATTAAAAGAGCGACCCGATGGACACTCCACATTTCCCGATCTATATGGACTACAGCGCCACCAACCCGTGCGATCCACGGGTTGTAGACGCGATGATCCCGTGGTTGCGTGAGCATTTCGGCAACCCGGCCTCGCGCAGTCATGCATGGGGTTGGGAGGCCGAAGCTGCCGTCGAAAAAGCGCGCGGTCAGATTGCCGACCTGATTGGCGCAGATCCCCGTGAAATCGTCTGGACCAGCGGCGCCACGGAATCGATCAACCTGGCACTCAAGGGGGCAGCCCAGTTCTACAAAACCCGGGGCAAGCACATCATTACCGTCAAAACCGAGCACAAAGCCGTGCTCGACACCTGCCGGGAACTGGAGCGGCAGGGGTTCGATGTGACGTATCTGGATGTGCAGACCGATGGCTTGCTCGATCTCGAGGCGCTGAAAGCCGCGATTCGGCCCGACACGATTCTGGTCAGCGTCATGTTTGTCAACAATGAGATTGGCGTCATCCAGGACATTCCGGCCATCGGTGCGCTGTGCCGTGAAAAGGGCATTATTTTTCATGTCGATGCAGCGCAGGCCACGGGCCGCGTTGATATTGACCTGGCTTCGTTGCCCGTCGATCTGATGAGCCTGACCTCGCACAAGACGTACGGCCCCAAGGGTATCGGGGCGCTGTTCGTACGCCGCAAGCCACGCGTGCGTCTGGAGGCGCAAATGCATGGCGGTGGTCATGAGCGCGGCATGCGTTCAGGCACGCTGCCAACGCATCAATGTGTGGGCATGGGTGAGGCCTACCGCATCGCCAAAGCCGAGATGCACGAAGAAAACAAGCGTATTCGTGCACTCCACGAACGCATGCTGGCCGGGCTGAAAGATGTCGAGGAAGTGTTCCTCAACGGCCACGCGGAAAAGCGCGTTCCGCACAACCTCAACATGAGCTTCAACTTTGTCGAGGGTGAGTCGCTCATCATGGGCATCAAGGGGCTGGCGGTGTCGAGCGGTTCTGCCTGTACCTCTGCAAGCCTGGAGCCCAGCTATGTGTTGCGTGCGCTGGGTCGCAGCGATGAGCTGGCCCACAGCAGCTTGCGCATGACCATCGGGCGCTGGAGCACCGAGGAAGAAATTGACTACGCGGTCGGGACGATCAAGGAAAATGTCGCCAAGCTGCGCGAACTTTCCCCACTGTGGGAAATGTTCAAGGACGGTGTGGATCTGTCCACCATCCAGTGGGCAGCACACTGAAATGGAACACCCACGCAGCAGCTGATGCTGCGTCCCCCTCCCGGGGGCGATACGTGGGGCCTGGCAAAGCCGCATCCACGCTGTCACGGGTATTTGAGAAGAGTTTGACGAAAGGAATTGATCATGGCTTATTCTGAAAAAGTGGTAGACCACTATGAAAACCCCCGCAACGTCGGGTCCTTCGAAAAGGGCGACGAAACCGTGGGCACCGGCATGGTCGGAGCCCCTGCGTGCGGTGACGTGATGAAACTGCAAATCAAGGTCAACCCGTTGACGGGCGTGATCGAAGATGCACGCTTCAAAACCTATGGTTGTGGCTCGGCGATCGCGTCCAGTTCGCTCGTTACCGAATGGGTGAAGGGCAAGACGCTTGACGAGGCGGCCAGTATCAAGAACAGCGCCATTGCTGAAGAGCTGGCATTGCCGCCCGTGAAGATTCATTGCTCCATCCTGGCCGAAGACGCCATCAAGGCGGCTGTCAGTGACTACAAGCAAAAGCATGCGCATTGAGCATTGAGGTGCCTTGCTCGTTCTGCTTTTTAATCTTTGAGTGATCTAAATGTCCGTAACCCTGACCGACGCCGCTGCCCGACACGTAACCCGCTACATGACCAAGCGCGGCAAGGGCGTGGGCGTACGCCTGGGCGTGCGGACAACCGGTTGCTCTGGCCTGGCTTACAAGCTGGAGTATGCGGACGAGATCGCCCCGGAAGACGTCGTGTTTGAAGACAACGGCGTCAAAGTGCTGGTCGATCCGAAAAGCATGGCCTACATCAATGGCACACAGCTGGACTTTGTGCGCGAAGGGTTGAACGAAGGCTTTAAGTTCATCAATCCGAACGAACGCGATCGTTGCGGCTGCGGCGAATCTTTCCGGGTTTAATTTTTGTGTAAAGCTACTGCGCAGTCGCCATGCGTCGCTGTGCAGTGCTCGAAATTCTCACGTACCTCAGTACGTTCCGGTTTCTGCGCGCTGTGCGCCTAGCTTGACGAATGCTCGCCACGCTTTCCATCACAAAAAGTTTTGCGCTGTGCCTTCTCTTCAATCCAACGACTTCGAGCTTTTTGGCGTGCCGGTCCAATTTGCACAGGACAGCGATGGGCTCGAAGCGCGCTGGAAAGAACTGCAGCGCGAGGCCCATCCTGATAAATTTGCTGCGCAGGGTGCTACGGCCCAGCGGCTGGCAATGCAATGGTCAGTACGAATCAATGAAGCGTATCGGCGGTTGAAAGATCCTTTGAAGCGTGCGACCTACCTGTGTGAACTGCATGGCGCCCCTATCAACGCTGAAACCAACACCGCGATGCCAGCTGATTTTTTGATGCAGCAGATGGAATGGCGCGAGGCGCTAGATGATGCCGAAACGCTACAGAGTATTGATGAAATATCCCTCCAGCTCAATAAAACCGTGCGCGAGCAGCTATCAAAATTAGAGCAACTGATTGATGAGTGCAAAGACTTCGCCGCGGCCTCCCGGCAGGTTAGAAGCCTTATGTTCACAGAGCGCTTTGCCGGCGAGGTCGATGCCCGTATGGACCAGCTGGGACAATAAGTCAGAACTACTCACAACGACATGGCTCTTCTTCAGATTTCCGAACCCGGGCAGACGCCCAATCCGCATGAACGCCGCATTGCGGTGGGCATTGACCTGGGCACTACCCATTCGCTGGTAGCCAGTGTGCGCAACGGTATCCCAGAATGCCTGCCGGACGCGCAGGGCAGGGTGATTCTTCCAAGCGTTGTTCGGTACCTTGACGCCGAGCGGCGCCAGATTGGCTACGAAGCCCTGGACGCGCAGGTGGAAGATCCGCTCAATACCATTTCATCCGTCAAACGACTGATGGGGCGTGGCATTGACGATATTGGCAGTCGGGCGCAATTGCCTTACCAACTTATCGACAAGCCTGGCATGGTGACCTTGGGTACCGTCGCGGGCGAGAAAAGTCCGGTCGAGATCAGCGCTGAAATTCTCGCGACGCTGCGTTACCGCGCGGAAGACACCTTCAACGACGAAATCTACGGCGCGGTCATTACCGTGCCCGCCTATTTCGACGATGCGCAGCGGCAGGCCACCAAGGATGCGGCGAAGCTGGCTGGCCTGAATGTGCTTCGATTGATCAACGAGCCGACTGCTGCGGCCATTGCCTATGGACTGGACAACGCCAGCGAAGGCGTGTTTGCCATTTACGACCTCGGTGGTGGAACCTTTGACATCTCGATTCTTCGCCTGACGCAAGGGGTGTTTGAAGTGGTTTCGACTGGGGGCGATTCCGCGCTGGGCGGCGATGACTATGATCGGGCGCTTGTCGAATGGGTACTGGTCAAGGCGGGTCTGGCGGCCCAGACCCTGACGTCCTTCGACAAAGCCGCCTTGCAGCGTGCTGCACGTGCCTGCAAGGAAGCGCTGTCGCTTGCCGAGTCGGTGCCGTTTACCGTTCAACTCGCCAAGGCGGCGATTCATTTCGAGATGAAGGCCGCAGATTTCGAAGCGGCCACCGCCCACCTGACCCAGCGCACCCTCACCGCTGTGCGCAAGGTGTTACGGGATGCGAAGCTGGGCAAGGAAGAAATAAAGGGTGTCGTGATGGTGGGCGGCTCGACGCGGATGCCGCAGGTGCGCAAGGCTGTCGCCAGCTTTTTCGGCCGGGATCCCCTGACCAACCTGAACCCCGATGAAGTAGTGGCCCTTGGCGCCGCCATTTCCGCTCATCAACTTGCAGGTAACAACACGGGCGCGGATCTGTTGCTGCTCGACGTGATTCCCCTGTCGCTCGGCATCGAAACCATGGGTGGCCTGGTTGAACGCATCGTGCCACGCAACCAGACGATTCCCACGGCCATGGCGCAAGACTTCACGACCTACCAGGATGGCCAGACCGCGATGGCCCTGCACGTGGTGCAAGGCGAACGCGATCTGGTGGCCGACTGCCGCAGCCTGGCGCGTTTCGAACTGCGCGGCATTCCGCCAATGGCTGCGGGTGCTGCGCGTATTCGCGTGAGTTTCACGGTCGATGCTGATGGCTTGCTGAGTGTCAATGCCAAAGAGCAGATCAGCGGCGTCGAGGCGCGGATTGACGTGAAGCCGTCCTATGGCCTGACCGACGACGAGATTGCCCGCATGCTCCAGGAGAGCTTTTCAACCGCCCAGCAGGACATGCAGGCGCGCGCGCTGGTTGAAGCGCAGGTTGATGCTGATCGCATGATTCTCGCCACGCAAAGCGCCTTGTCTGCTGACGCCGATTTGATCAGTGCCAACGAGCGTGCGCATATAGACAGCCTGATGGCGGGCCTGGCCGATGCGCGCGCGCGAGGTGATGCCGCAAGCATTGAAGCAGCAACCAAGGCGCTTGCCCAGGGAACCGAGGAATTTGCCGCGCAGCGCATGAACCGTGGCATTCAACAAGCGCTGGCCGGAAAAAATATTGAGACCGTGTGAGCCAGATCGCTCCTGAATTGACAACATGCCCATCATCAAAATACTGCCGCATCCTGAATATTGCCCTGAGGGCGCTGAAATTTCGGCACCCGCCGGTACATCGATTTGCGAAGCGCTGCTCGACAACAAGATCAACATTGAGCACGCCTGCGACCTAAGTTGCGCCTGCACGACCTGCCACGTGGTGGTGCGCGAAGGTTTCAAGTCGCTCAATGAGATGGACGAGTGCGAAGAAGACCTGCTGGACCGTGCGTGGGGGCTGGAGCCGAACTCGCGTCTGAGCTGCCAGGCGGTATTGGCACAGACCGATGTGACGGTTGAAATTCCGAAATACTCCATCAACCATGCGAAAGAAGTTCACTGACGAGGAAGGCTGACCATGCGACAAATCGTTCTGGACACCGAGACCACCGGCCTCTCCGCTGAAAACGGCGACCGCATCATCGAGATCGGTTGCGTGGAGCTGGTAGGGCGCAAGCTCACGGGCAACAACAAGCACTTTTACCTCAACCCTGAACGCGACAGTCATGAAGATGCGCTCAAGGTTCACGGCATCAGCAATGAATTCCTGAAGGACAAGCCGAAGTTTTCCGCTGTTGCAACCGAGCTGCTCGACTACCTTAGAGACGCCGAGCTCATCATCCACAACGCGCCGTTCGATGTGAGCTTTCTCAACAAGGAGCTTGAGCTGGTCGGCTTGCAGCCCCTGAAGCATTGCGTGGCAAAGGTCACCGACAGCCTGATGATGGCCAAGGAGCTGTTCCCGGGCAAGCGCAACTCACTCGACGCGCTGTGCGACCGGCTGGAGGTCGACAATTCAGGCCGCACACTGCACGGCGCCTTGCTGGACGCTGAATTGCTGGCGGATGTCTACATCAACCTCACGCGCGGGCAGAACAGCCTGATGATGGAAGTGGGAAGTTCCAGCGCCGGCGGCGAACTGATGCCGCTGATTGATCTTCGTACCTTCGAGCTTCCTGTGTTGGTTGCCAACGACATGGAGTGTGGCATTCACGAAAAGCTTTTGGCCGATATGGACAAGGCCAGCAAGGGAAAAACACTCTGGCGAACTCTTCCTGCGTCAGCCGCTGCCGCAGGCTGATCGGAGCCGGTAAATCAGCATATAATTTGAGGCTGACCAGACAGGGCGGTTAGCTCAGGGGTAGAGCACTGCATTCACACTGCAGGGGTCGCAAGTTCGAAACTTGCACCGCCCACCAGAATAGCGTAAAGAATCAAGGACTTGCGAGAAATCGACAAGTCCTTTTTTGTTTCAGTGTCTAAAAAATGTCTAATTCTTACTCGGTCACCATAAGCCTTCATCGCATATAGGTGGACAGAAGCGCGGGGCGATTGCCTGCTGTTCAGCTTTTGTCACATTGAGCTGCAGTTGGCACATCAACCGCGAGATGCCGTCAGTGCTGCATATAACTACGCCCTGTATCGGATACAGCGACGGGTGATGTCGCAAGCGTGGGGTGACCATATGGACCAATGCAGCAAGTCGTAATGGCTTTGAAACCGGCTACCCTTTAGGGCGAGGACTACCAGTTTCAGTTATCGCACCGCACTCTATCGACCTTGGCGGTATAGCAGTTGGTGGAGTGCCGTTCTTCAGCCAGTGAGCCGACACATTGAGCCAGTCAGCCAAGGTCTGGAGCTTGTCTGTCGTAGGAAAAGCCGTGCCCTGCAGCCACTTTTGGGCAGCTTGGGGCGTGATCGGCTCGTTCTGATGCTTCAGGTTGAACTGGTGGGCCAGCTCGGTTGCCGTTTCAATGGACTTTGGCAGCCGTTTTAGGGCAGTTTTGAGTCTTTCAGCGAACGCTTTTTTGTCATCGACGGGCATTCAGCGAGTGTGGAACTCTGCCGTCGCTTTGCGGGAACTGTACAGTTGTAAGCAAATACCATTTGGTTTATGCTCGACATTAAGGTGGTAAAGACTGTGTGCGGGTATCGCAGTTTTTGTAAAGTTGAATCTCAGAAAATCAGGATGAAAATGGTCGAAACACTAATTGGATTAAGTGCTCTTTTCGTAGGTTCGATCATTGGTTGGTACTCCACCCGCACTAGAGCTTCCGCACTGATAGTGAAACAAAATCAGCTGATAGATGAACTT
>NCGI01000262.1 GCA_002256925.1 Polaromonas sp. 28-63-22 | reverse complement strand
CCGCTACCTTCCCGAATACCGCGCCACGCGGGCCCGGGCGGGCAGTTTCATGGGCCTGGCCACCAACACCGACTACGCCACCGAAGTCACGCTGCAGCCACTGGAGCGTTACCCGCTGGACGCCGCCATCCTGTTCAGCGACATTCTCACCGTGCCCGACGCGATGGGCCTGGGCCTGAGCTTTGCGCTCGGCGAGGGGCCTAAGTTCGAGCGCAACGTGCGCGACGAAGCCGCCGTGGCCAAACTCGAAGTGCCCGACATGGCCAAGCTGCGCTATGTGTTCGACGCCGTCACGTCGATCCGCAAGGCCCTCAACGGCCGGGTGCCGCTGATCGGCTTTTCAGGCAGCCCCTGGACGCTGGCCTGCTACATGGTCGAAGGCCAGGGTTCGGACGACTACCGGCTGGTCAAGACCATGCTCTACCAGCGCCCCGATCTGATGCACCGCATGCTGGCCATCAACGCCGATTCGGTGGCGGCGTACCTGAATGCGCAAATCGAGGCCGGCGCCCAGGCGGTGATGATTTTCGACAGCTGGGGCGGCGTGCTGGCCGATGCGGCCTTTCACACCTTCAGCCTGGCCTATACCGCCCGCGTGCTGGCGCAGCTCAAGCGCACGCATGACGGCGTGACGATTCCGCGCCTGGTCTTCACCAAGGGCGGCGGCCAGTGGCTGGATGCCATGAAACAGCTTGACTGCGAGGTGCTGGGGCTGGACTGGACCGTGAACCTGGCGCAGGCCCGCGCCTGCGTCGGTGACCGCATGGCGCTGCAGGGCAACCTGGACCCGAATGTGCTGTTCGCCAGCCAGCCGCAGATCGAAACCGAAGTGGCGCGGGTGCTGGACAGTTTTGGTGCGCCGCACCAGGACACCCGCCGGCCCGGACCGACCCATATCTTCAACCTCGGGCACGGCATCAGCCAGCACACGCCGCCGGAAAGCGTCGAACACCTGGTCCATGCAGTACACACTCACTCTCGCGCCATGCGCAAGCTTTCCGCGTAAGGCCGCTTGTCACAACCGGCCGGATCGACCCCGACCGGCGCTGGCAGACACGGCGCTAGCATAAAAAAAGCCAGCGGCCACTGACTTATGCACAAAATCTGTGCTGCATTGCGGCATGCCGACCCGGCCAGACCAGCCCGCGCTATCAAACCCATAGCGCTTGCAAGTTGTTGATTTATATAGGTTCTTTGAATTGCTCGATTTCCGGGCAATCCAGGGAAGGTGTTGATATACAAGGCCTCGGGACAGTTGGCGGGCCATCTATCAACAAAGTTATCCACAGAAATTCTGGAAATCTTTAAAGCAGTGAAAAATCAACAACTTAGCGCAATGTCTGGATGTATCAGGCAAGAAAAGCGGCATACGGGGTGCGCCGGGTGACTTGCTGGCTCCAGGTCATGGTGGCCACACCGGCGCATGCCGCCATCAGCGGACCGCTGACCTACCGAAGTGAGTTGCCACTGGCGGCCGGCACTTTGGTACGCGTTCCACTCGGCCAGCGGGAGGTGCTGGGCGTGGTCTGGGGCAGCCTGCCCGGCCCGGGCGACCTGCTGGCGTCACAGACACGCGACATCGCTGGCGTGCTGGACGGGCTGGCGCCTTTGAGTGCCACCTGGCGCGCGCTGGTGGCGTTCACGGCCGGCTACTACCAGCGCTCGATGGGCGAAGTGGCGCTGGCCGCGCTGCCGCCGCAACTGCGCGAACTCAGTGCGCTGCAGCTAGCACGCCGCCTCAAACGCCCGCAGACCGATACCAGCCACGCCCAAAACGCTACTGATTTAATAGCGCTTAGCGCAGATCAGACGAGGATTCTGGCCGAATTTGATGCTGATACCCGGCCCGCCCTGCTGTTTGGCGCGACCGGCAGCGGCAAAACCGAGGTGTATTTGCGCGCCGCCGCCCGGGTGCTGGACCAGGACCCGGCCGCGCAGGTGCTGGTGATGGTGCCCGAGATCAACCTCACGCCGCAGCTGGAGGCACGCTTCCAGGCGCGCTTTGCCCATCTGGGCCGGGAACGCGTGGTGGCGCTGCACAGCGGCTTGAGCCCGGCCCAGCGGCTCAAAAGCTGGCTCGCCGCCCACGCCGGCCAGGCGCGCCTCGTGCTGGGCACGCGCATGGCCGTGTTCGCCTCCATGCCCCATCTGCGGCTGCTGGTCGTCGATGAAGAACACGACCCAAGCTACAAGCAGCAGGAAGGCGCACGCTATTCGGCGCGTGATCTGGCGGTGTACCGGGCGATGGTGGAGACAGATGCCAGTGCAAGCGGACCGTGCAAGGTGATATTGGGTTCTGCCACGCCGTCACTTGAAAGCTGGCAGGCCACTCTGACCGGCAAATACCAGCGACTGACGATGGGCGAACGCATCGGCGTTGTGGCCCCCACGCTCCCCGCTGCGCGTGGTTCGCTGCCCTTGCAGGGCGCCACGCCGCCAGAGCCGGCGCATCTGCAGGCTGTCCAGGCCCGCGCAGGCGGGCTCGGAGCCGCAGCCTTCAGCCCCGAGGGGGCCACCCCGCCTGCGGCCTGGCAAAGCCAGTTCCGCGGCCGGAACTTGGTTGAAAAGGGATTTGCGTCGGCTCCTGCAGCACCCGAATTACCCCTTTCCCCGCTGGGGGAAGGCAGGGATGAGGGCCTCCCCGAGACGCCCGACTCCTCCGGCCAATTGCCAACGGTCAAAAGAGTGGACATGAACCACCAGCCCAAGCACTGCATCATCGCGCCGCCAGTGCTGGACGCCATCACGCAGCGCGTGGCGCGCGGCGAACAATCACTGATCTTCCTGAACCGGCGCGGCTACGCCCCGGTGCTGGCCTGCCACGACTGCGGCTGGAAAAGCGAATGCGCGCACTGCAGCGCCTACCGCGTGTTTCACAAGATTGACCGCACCTTGCGCTGCCACCACTGCGGTTTTACCGAACGCGTGCCGCGTGCCTGCCCGGCCTGCGGCAACATCGACATCGCACCGGTCGGCCGCGGCACCGAGCAGCTCGAAGAACACATCGCCGAACTCCTGGTGAACGTGAAACGTCCCGATCAGCACCCGGCTCAAGGGCGCACTCGAAGCGCAACTGGCCCGCGTGCACGCCGGCGAGGTCGATGTGCTGGTCGGCACGCAAATGATCGCCAAGGGCCACGACTTTCGCCATATCACGCTGGTGGCCGCCATCAACCCCGACAGCGCACTTTTCTCCAGTGATTTCCGCGCGCCCGAGCGGCTGTTCAGCCTGCTGATGCAGGCAGCCGGCCGCGCCGGGCGCGACGCCCGGCACAGCGCCGCCAGCGAAATGTGGGTGCAGACCTATCACCCCGCGCATCCGCTGTTCGCCGCGTTGCGCCAGCACGACTACCCCGCATTTGCCGCGCAGCAACTGGCCGAACGCCAGGCTGCGGGCTTGTCGCCCTTTGGTTTTTCGGCGCTGGTGCGCGCCGAGGCCAAAGACCAGACCGTGGCGCAAGGCTTTTTGAATGCCGCCGCTGCCGCAGCGCAGGCCCGGCAGGTCAGCGCCCATGAACACGTCAACACCTACCCGGCCGTGCCCATGACGATCCAGCGCGTCGCCAACATCGAACGCGCCCAGGCCCTGGTCGAAAGCCCGTCACGCGCCGCGCTGCAGCGCTTTCTGGCGGCGTGGCAGCCGGTGCTGTTTGAAACCCGTAAGCAGGCGGAATTCAAAAGCCTGGTGCGCTGGGCGATTGATGTGGATCCGCTGGCGATTTGAGGGTAAGCGCACCACCGGCCGACTCCATATCTAACAAGTTTATTGAAATTAGCTATTTTTAATAAACTTCATAAAGTAGCTATGAAGCAGATCCCACCACCAACTTCGTACCCCCACACCCCATAGATGCCATTTCGGATAGTGGTAATTTGTATCTGACCCCCATTTTCCCCTTGGCTGCGTCAAAAGCGCGCGTGGTGACCCGGGTGCGGTCGGCCCCGGCGCTGTGGGCGGCTTGCGGTGCGGCGTAGTCAGACTCCAGAGTGGCCAGGCTGGGCCGGTCTGCAGCGTCCGTGATGGCGTCGGTGAACTGGCCTGCAGCATCGCGGCGCTGGAAGCGCACTTCCTGCGTGATGTTGCCTTTGCCGTCGTAGAAGTAGCGCGTCCAGACGCCGCCGTTTTCGTTCGAGAAGCTGCGCCAGCCGTTGCCGTCGAAGTAGTTCCAGCTGTGGTCTGCGGGTGCGCCCGATTTGCCTGGACGGCGTGGGATGGTGACTGTCGCTATGGATTTAATAGCTGCTTGCGCACGGTTTACCTGGGCTGGAGGCTTGTTTGATGCTTAAAGATCGATGGGGACGGTTGTGATGACTTTGGCATGAACTTTCCGCAGCGAAAGGGTATGAAAACAAAACATGGCCCCAGGCGTGCTGCTAGCCCTGGCGACATTGCTTGCCAGTGTCGCTACCTTTTGCTTCACTATCTATCACATACCCAAGAAAAGAATTTCTGCCCACCGTAAGTAGGGTGGGGGGTGTCCGAATTTTTGTGTGCGAGGCGGTTAGTTAAATTATTCTCGACTGATTTCTCATTTGTCTTCAGGCTCCTGCCAGACCGCCGGAGGCGC
>NCGI01000261.1 GCA_002256925.1 Polaromonas sp. 28-63-22 | reverse complement strand
ATCTCTTCGAGTCTGCCCTGCTCTTCACGCAGGGTTTTGAGCTCCTGCTCGATCTTGATGGCTTCCAGCCGCGCGAGCTGGCGCAGGCGAATTTCAAGAATGTCCTCGGCCTGCCGGTCGCTCAGTGTGAAACGGTCAATCAGCGCCGCCTTGGGCTCATCGGAGCGGCGGATGATGGCGATCACTTCATCGATATTGAGCAGCACCAGTTGCCGCCCCTCCAGGATATGGATGCGGTCCAGCACCTTGTCCAGGCGGTGCTGCGAGCGGCGCTGCACCGTCGTCTGGCGGAACTCGATCCATTCGAGCAGCATCTGCCGCAGCGACTTTTGCGTCGGCCGGCCATCGAGGCCCACCATGGTCAGGTTGATCGACGACGAACTCTCCAGGCTGGTGTGCGCCAGCAAGGTATTGATCAGCTCGGCCTGCCCGATACGGCTCGTTTTGGGTTCGAACACCAGGCGCACGGCAGCGTCTTTGCTCGATTCGTCACGTACCACATCCAGCACGGCCAGCACGGATTGCTTGAGCTGCACCTGGTCCTGGCTCAGCGCTTTTTTGCCGGCCTTGATCTTCGGGTTGGTGATCTCTTCGATTTCTTCGAGCACCCGCTGCGTGCTGACGCCGGGCGGAAGTTCCTGCACCACCAGTTGCCACTGGCCGCGCGCCAGGTCTTCGATCTTCCAGCGCGCGCGCACCTTGAGCGAGCCCCGGCCGGTGCTGTAGGCCGCTGCGATGTCTGCGCTGCTTGAAATGATTTGCCCGCCGCCCGGGTAATCGGGCCCGGCTATGAGCGTGTACAGCTCGTCGTCGCTGAGCTTGGGGGTCTTGATCAGCGCCACGCAGGCGTCGGCAATCTCGCGCAGGTTGTGGCTGGGGATTTCAGTGGCCAGCCCCACCGCAATGCCGCTGGCGCCGTTGAGCAGCGTGAACGGCAGCCGTGCCGGCAACTGGCGTGGCTCTTCAAAGGAGCCGTCGTAGTTAGGAATGAAATCGACCGTGCCTTCGTCAAGCTCGTCCAGCAGCAGCGTGGTGATGCGCGACAGGCGGGCTTCCGTGTAACGCATGGCGGCAGCGCCATCACCATCGCGCGAGCCGAAGTTGCCCTGCCCGTCCACCAGCGGATAGCGCTGGCTGAAGTCCTGCGCCATGCGCACCATCGCGTCGTAGGCCGCCTGGTCGCCGTGCGGGTGGTATTTGCCCAGCACATCGCCGACGACCCGGGCGCTCTTGACCGGCTTGGCCCCCGTAGCACCGTTGGCCCCGCCAAAGCCCAGACCCATGCGCGCCATGCTGTACAAAATGCGGCGCTGCACCGGCTTCTGGCCGTCGCACACGTCGGGCAGCGCCCTGCCCTTGACCACGCTCAGCGCGTATTCGAGGTAGGCACGCTGGGCATAGGCCGCCAGCGAGTCCTGGTCGGGCGATTCGGCATTCGGGGCGTCCGCGCCGGGGGTGAATAAATCCATGGTGAACTTGGCTTTGAAATGCGTTTAAGAAAAAACAGGCTGAACGGACGGGGAGCGGGAAAGGAACGGCGAAAACAGGAGTATCGGTCAGGCTGCACCGCTGGATAGACCGGCCCTGACGGAGACGCTGGCGGTCTGGCTCAATACGCAGAGTCTATTTTCAAACCGGCAGGCAGCGTCAATTCCCGGCCTGCCACATGGAGGATGCTGCGCGAGCGGTGGCTGTGCGGCCATTCGGCGAATTGCGCCGCCACTTCATCCAGCCAGAGCTGGGTGGCGGGCAGGGTCATGGGCCGGCTGAGCTTAAGGTTGCTCACCAGCACACGGAAGTGAAACTCGACACCGGTCAGCAGCGGGCTGTCGATGCGCAGGCCCGTGACCACCAGGCGCGTCGCCAGCGAATTGATGTCTTCTTCATCGGCCAGCCCCTGCGCCACCACGGCAAAACGCCCGCCGACGCTACGCGCGGCGAGGTCGTTGTCACCGATGGCGCGGCGCAGGCGCAGGGCGGCCTCCAGCAGAAGTTTTTCATTGAACTCGGCGCCCAGTTGATTGAGCAGGCCCTGCCAGTTCTGGACTTCAATCAGGTACAGGGCACTGATGGTGGTGCTCTGGTGGGCGCGCGACATCACGCGCATCACGCGATCGACCAGTACGGTGTGGGTCGCCAGACCCGTCAACGGGTCGATCACTTCGGCCGAGGCGCTGCGCAGACGGCTTTCATTGAGCAGGCGGCTGCGCCACACCAGCGACAGGTAAATCGGCGGAACCTGAAACAGCAGCATCAGCACCAGCGGCCAGTGGGGCTGCGCGGCCCGGGCCAGCCCGGCCAGAAACAGCATTGAAACCGCGAGCCCGGCCCCGTGCCCCACAAGCAGCCACCACTTCCACGACGCGGCCGTGTGCCACGACTTTGCCGTCATGTAGATGGAAAACCCGAGCAGCACGACCAGCCAGACGGCACTGCCCGCGCGCGCCATGCCTGATTCCGGCACCGACACATTCACCACGGCCAGCGCCAGCGATGCGGCCACGACAAGCGCCAAAAAGACCTGGGCGGCACGCGTCGGCTGGCGGTTTTTAAGCAGCCACAAAAGCAGCCCTGACACCAGCGCCGGCCCCGTCACCAGCAGCACCCGGGTGGCCAGCGTTTCGCTGATACCGGCACGCACGAGCCCTAACGACGCCGCCACCATCAACGCCAGATAAGCTGCCAGCGCCAGCAGCGTGCGCTCTTCGTAGGCATAGGAAACAATCAGGCTGAGCGCCAGCACCAGCCCCAGCACACCCACCGCCACACCCAGGGCAAAAAGGCCCTGATCGAGAAACACAGGCATGCCGCTCAGTCCTGCCCGGCCCGTGCTTGCGGTGGTTCGGCCAGCGGTTGGCTTGACGTCGGCAGGTTGCTGCGGGCAAGGCCCGCGCCGCCGATTTCGACGCGCACACGGCCGGCCGCCGCGCTGCTTGCCGAAGGAGCTGTGACACCGACGGGCGGCTTCAGGTGACCATAGAGTTGCATGACCGTTTTCACGTAATTTTTCGTCTCGGGGTAGTTGGGAATCCGGTTGCCAGCGCGCTGCACGGCACCTTCACCGGCGTTGTACGCTGCCAGTGCCAACTCTAACCGACCAGGAAACATCTTGATCAGGTCGCTGAGGTAACGCGCACCGGCACGGATGTTGATG
>NCGI01000260.1 GCA_002256925.1 Polaromonas sp. 28-63-22 | reverse complement strand
TGCTCGAACATGCCGACACTCGACACCTTGTCAAAGATGCCGTCACCGGCAAGATCCCGGTAGTCGCACAGCTCGACCGTCACCCGATCCTGCAGTCCCTCGGCGCGAATACGCTGCTGCACAAACTCGAACTGCTGCTGGCTCAGCGTGATGCCGTGGGCCTGAACACCGTGGTGCCGTGCCGCCCAGCACACCAGGGCACCCCAACCGCAGCCGATGTCGAGCAAGCGCTCACCGGGCTGCAGCCGCAGCTTGCGGCAAATGTGCTCCAGTTTGTTGCGCTGCGCCTGATCCAGTGACTCGTCCGGGCTCGTGAAATAGGCGCACGAGTAAACGCGCTCCTCATCCAGCCAGAGCCTGTAGAACTCGTTGGAGACGTCGTAGTGAAAAGAGATCGCGGCGCGGTTCTCGGGCCTGGAGTGCGCCTTGACGGCGCGGCCGTGCAGATGGGCGCGCGGACCACTTGATTCGGGTGGCGCAAGGCGTGGCGCCTGCAAGCGAAGGGCCGTCAGCAGTGCGCCCAGCTGGTCACGCAAGGTCAGGCGAATCGAATGCAGGTGATCCTTCAGCCTGAGCGCTGCAAACAGATCGCCCTCGACGTCGATGTCGCCCCGAAAATAGGCATCCACCAGCCGAAGGGGGTCGCGCCCGAGAACCATCGAACGAACGAAGTCCGGGTGCTTGCACACCAGCGTGAACGGCGGTTCGGACTCACGCGGCTCAATCTTGCCGAGTCGCAGGACGGTGCCATTCCACAGGCGCAGCGTGAGACTTCCTTCGAAACTGCGGAACAGTTGTGTCAACAGTCTGGAGGCCTTCTGGTCAGTGGGCGTTTCGGATAACGCGTCCAGATTGGCGGCATGGATCATGTTGGTCATGCTGATACTTCCGCAGCGGTCGGCGCATCACCCGCCGGCGCACCAGCCTTGCCCACGGACTTGATGCCCGCGAGCTTGGTGCGTTTGAGCATCAGTGCATTGATGGCCACCACCGCCGAACTACCCGACATGGACAGCGCCGCAAGCTCTGGAGACAGCGTGAAAGGGTAGAACACGCCGGCCGCGACTGGGAAGGCGATCGCGTTGTAGCCCACAGCCCACCACAGGTTTTGATGCATCTTGCGCAGCGTGGCACGCGACAGCTCGATGGCGCCGACGACATCGTAGGGGTCGCTTTTCATCAGCACCACCTGCGCGCTTTCCATGGCCACGTCGGTGCCGGCGCCGATCGCGAAGCCGACATCAGCCTGGGTCAGCGCCGGGGCATCGTTGATGCCGTCGCCGACCATGCCGACCTTGTTGCCCTGATCCTGCAGCGCCTTGATCCTGGCGGCCTTCTGACCGGGAAGCACTTCCGCCAGCACGATGTCGATACCCAGCTCCTTGCCAATGCGCTCGGCGGTGGCCTGGTTGTCGCCAGTCATCATCGCCACCTTGACGCCGCGTTCCTGCAGTTTGGCGATGGTGGCCTTCGACGTGGGACGCACCGCATCGGCAATCGCGATCAGGCCAATGAGCTTGCCTGCCCGGGCGACATGCACGACCGTGCGGCCGCCGCCCTCAAGGCGAGCGGCGTCGGCGGCCAGTACGGCCATGGACTCGGTGCTGACGTTTTGTGCCTGCATCAGCTTGCGGTTGCCGAGCAGGACAGTGTCCGCACCGACCATGGCGCGCGCACCCTGGCCGTCGATGTTCGTGAAGCCCGTGGCGACGTCAACCGGGGCCGTGCCGGCCCGCTTGAGTACCGCCTGTGCCAGCGGATGCTCCGAGAACTTTTCAACCGCCGCCGCAGCGGCCAGCAACTGAACTTCGCTGACGCCGGACGCCACGACCATCTCGACCACGTCGGGCTGCCCGACGGTAAGCGTACCGGTCTTGTCGAAAACGACGACCGTCAGCTTGGTGGCGTTCTCAAGAGCCGACGCGTTCTTGAACAAAATGCCGTTCATCGCGCCCAGCCCGGTGCCCACCATGATGGCCATCGGCGTGGCCAGCCCGAGGGCGTCCGGACAGGCGATGACGAACACCGTGATGGTCAGCGTCAGCGCAAACAGCAGCGGCTGGCCCAGTACCCAGAACCAGACCGCGAAGGTCAGCAGCCCTATGGCGATGGCGGCCAGTACCAGCCATTGGGAGGCCCTGTCGGCGAGCAGCTGGCCCGGTGCCTTGGAGTTCTGCGCTTGCTGGACCAGCTTGACGATCTGCGCCAGCGCGGTGTCGGCACCGACCTTGGTGGCCTTGTAGCGAAAGCTGCCGCTTTTGTTGATCGTCGCACCGATGACAGCATCCCCGACCACCTTTTTGACAGGCATGGATTCGCCCGTGAGCATGGATTCGTCGACCTGCGAGCTGCCTTCCGTGATTTCGCCATCGACCGGAATCTTGTCGCCGGGCTTGATGACGACGGTCTCGCCGGCTAGCACCTGTGCCGTCGGCACCTCGGTCTCGACGCCCTCGCGTACCACCCGGGCTATCGCCGGTGCCAGGTCCATCAAGGCGCGAATCGCGTCCGAAGCGCCGGCGCGAGCCCGCATCTCAAGCCAGTGGCCGAGCAGGATGAACACCAGCAGCACGGCCGCCGCCTCGTAGAAAACCTCGCCTTCATAAAGGAAGGTTGCGCCTACGCTGAACAGATAGCCGGTGCCGACCGACAGCACGATCAGCGTCGCCATGTTGGCAACCTTGTTGCGGGCAGCGCGCACGGCCGCCACCACAAAAGGCCAGACCGGGTAGGCAATGGCAGCCGTGGCAGCGAGGAACAGAAACAGCTTGCGCTCCAGACCGAAGGGCGTTGGGAAGTTGCCGAACATCTGACCCATCGGGGAGTACAGGAACACCGGCACGGCAAACACCAGCGCCACCAGGAAACGGTTGCGCATGTCGTTGGCCATGTCCTGCATCGACATGCCGGGCGCATGACCCATGTCATGCATCATGTCGGCTTTCTGCCCGGCCGGTGAACCGGCGTCCCCGACCGCGCCACCGTGGGCACCGTGGCCTGCGTGGGAGTCCTTCGCAGGGCTGGTCGGCTCCGCTGCAAAGGGCGCGGCGCCGCCAGCTTTGCCAGCCGCACCCGCGGGCATCGCATGGCCGGCATGACCTGTGTGATTCGCGTGGGCGTCGGTGCCCGCCGTGTGGTCGGCCGGATCGCAGACATGC
>NCGI01000026.1 GCA_002256925.1 Polaromonas sp. 28-63-22 | reverse complement strand
GCTTTGCAGATCGGCCATTTCTTGTTCGTTCAGTTTCAACGGTGTCATACCTCCGGATATCGAGGCTACACCGTCAATTTCAATGATTCAGTCTACTAGGGCATGCAGTTCCCTGGACAGTAGCGCAAACTTGAAACCTTCGTCGTGTCGGAAGCGCAGTTCGCTGATCATAGTATCGGCAGTTGTCTTGAGATCACGCGAACCTTCTGGTTCCGACGCTAATATTCGCATTGCATCCGGGATCTCCTGCGCGATGAGTGCGTTCGCCGATGCGGCGTAAGCCAGCGCCGACTGAAAAATTTCCCAGACCACTTGATCGCCTAGTAGCGAGCCGACACGGTAGTGTGCCGTTTGCTGAAACTTGGAGTTATCGAGTTCGAGGAAACCTCTCTCTAGCTCTTTGACCTGAAAGTGTGAACCGAGATCGCGATATTGGCGGCAAAGCTGTAGCGAGCGAGCATAGTTGTGACTGACGACTCCCAGAGCAGAGTCGAGCGCCGCAGCTACAACGTCAAGGCCTTGGTCCAAGTAGCGCTGTTTTGTGAGTTCGTACTCCTTCTGTCGAAAGTAAAAGAAGAAGCCGATTCCAGCTGCAAGTGCGACCGAGGCGAGCGTGGCACCGCTTTTGAGCAGCTCAATCGAAACGTCACTCATGCGGGCCATGCGGGTCAGGCCAGCCCGTCGGATTGAGGGTAACCTTCACCCGGACTCCTTCTCGTCCTTCGACGCAGGGCGTACGACGAGAAACTCGTAGCCGACCGCAAAGCAAACCGTCAGCAGGAGCACTGGAATACCGCTAAGGTTGTACTGACCGATGAGCCAGAGATTGAACAGGAGGACGGTGCCGCCGAACAGGCGCAGCTTTGTTGACTTTTTCATGCGATGCTCTTGTGGGAGGGGCTTAGCGGCGGAGTTTGCAGATTGACTTGTCGACGTTGAACTCCGCAAGCCTCTCACCGTACGTGTTGAGGTACGCGAATGTGTAGAAGAGGCCCCGATCAAACGCTGGATTGTTGGCGTTGACTGAACAAGACCTTGGCACGATTTCGCGTTGGGTTTCGTCAGAGAATTCTTTGAGCTTCGCAGGCGGCAGGCCCTTCTTGACCCGCAGCACATTCTCGATGCGCACGTTCCGACCGACGGCAATGGCGCGACTGGACACAGTCATGTCGTCCAGCATGGCCGTCGAATTCTGGTTGTGCTGCGACGCGATGGTTTGGGCGATGTCCTCAATTTGCTTGATCTGAGCGGGTGACAGCGATTGCGCCTGCACTGACGCGACGGTAAGCAGCGTGAGAGCGACTGGCAAGAGGCGTGCGGGAACGGTGTTCATCTACGAGCGACTCCCCGCGTGGTGGCGGGCCAACGTGATGAATACCGCAACATGCTGCGGAACAACATGGCAACTTCGAGCTTAAAACCTAGCATTTGAATCCTTCCCATTTGAATAGCTTGCTCCATTAAAAATAGCAACAGACCCGGCACTTTATATGACACGCTTATTTCCGTAGGAAGGTATTTTGACCTCATTGCAAATGCGCAAAGCATTTCCCGCTGGAAAGGATGTGCGACAGTCCGCTTTCGCTGCAAAGCCGCCCTTGACGCAACCCAGCACGCGCCGTGAGTCCGTTTGCACGATGTTGTAGCCGAGGAAAAGGCCTGTCGCTCAAGGCATGCGGCCACCTGAGCGGCACGCCTCAAACCGCCACCGTGTAATTCAGCGTCATCCGCCCCCCATCCACCACCACAATTTCCCCGGTGATGTAGCTCGCCGCATCGCTCGCCAGATAGGCTACCGTATCGGCAATCTCTGACGGCTGGCCCAGGCGTTTCATCGGCGTGCGGCTCATGATTTTGGCTTTGGCTTCTTCGCTGGTCAGTACGGCTTTGGCGGCGAGTTCGGTGGCGATGGTGCCGGGGGCTACGGCGTTGACGCGAATGCCCTTGTCGGCGAGCGCCAGCGCCATCACGCGGGTGAGCTGGTTGATGCCGCCCTTGCTGACGTTGTAGCTGGCAATCGTCGGAATCGTCAGCACGGCGTTGACCGAACTCATGTTGATGATGCTGCCGCGCGATTCCGAGCCGCTGATGCCTGTGCGGGCTTCGGCGCTGGCCATGACGCGCGCCACCGCCTGGCCGACGAGGAATGAGCCTTTGAGGTTGATGCGCAGCACGGCGTCGAAGTCGGCTTCGCTCACGTCCAGAAAGTCAGCCGCCTTGAAGATGCCGGCGTTGTTCACCAGCACGTCGATGCGGCCGTGTGCCGCCACGGTCTGCGCCACCAGCGCATCGACCTGCGCCTTGTCGCCCACGTCGCAGTGCACATAGAGGCCGCCCAGTTCAGCCGCCAGCGCCGCGCCGCGAGCGTTGTCGATGTCGGCGATGACGACTTGCGCGCTCTCGCGCGCGAAGCGGCGAATGCAGGCTTCGCCGATGCCTTGCGCGCCGCCAGTGACGAGGCAGACGCGGCCGGCCAGTCCGAAGTTGATTTCAGTGGCGTTGGGTGATGTTTTATTGATCATATGGTGATGGTTTAGCGATGATTTAGTGCTGAGGCCAAGGTAGTACCTGCGTAAGCAGCTATGAAAAGCATAGCGTTTGCTTTGACGTCGGCAGCGCTGTTGCCGGGCCTGTACAAGGCCGATCCGATGCCGAACCCGCTGGCGCCAGCGGCGAAGTACGGGGCCATGTCGGCCGTCGTGATGCCGCCCACGGGCATGACCACGGTGCCCTGCGGCAACACGGCGCGCAGTGCCTTGACGACCGCTGGTGTGATCATTTCGGCCGGGAAAATCTTCAGGCCGGTAGCGCCCGCCTCCAGCGCGGCGAAGGCTTCGCTGGCGGTCATTACACCGGGCAGGCACACCAGGCCGAGCCGCACGGCCTCGCGCACCACGGCGGGGTTGTAGTGGGGCGACACGATCAATTGACCGCCGGCCGCATGCACATTGCGAACATCATCCACGCTGAGCACCGTTCCGGCCCCGATCAGCGCCTGCGGAGAAGCGTGCGCCATGGCTGCGATGCTGTCGAGCGGTTGTGGCGAGTTGAGCGGCACTTCGATCAGCGTCCAGCCGGTGGCGACGAGGGCCTGGCCGACCGGCAGCGCCTCGGCGGGCTGAATGCCGCGCAGGATGGCCATCAGCGGCAGGGTGCGCAGCGCGCCGGCAAATTTATCGTGTGGGTTGTCGTGAGCAGTCATGGCGCTATTTTGAGAGCTTTGCCGCTTCCGCGTACGGATTCAAGAGGTCCGCAATGATTGCGCAATCGTACGCAGGCCGATCCAGGTCGCGCCGCTGGCCGCGCGCTGGCAGGTCACACCCAGCAGCGCCAGCGCCTGTTCGTAACGCGCTACCAGCGCGTCTGCGCCCACGATGACCACGCTGTCGCCGGGCTGCAAAGCCTGGCAGCGCAGCTCCTCACCGATCACCAGCCCTGACAGATAGCTGGGCAAGGCATCGGCGGCCATGCGTTTGAACAGTGCGAGGGTGCGGGCGCTGAAAGCGGTGTGCAGCAGTCCGTCGCCGCGCAGCGCTTGCTTCACGCCCTGCCCGAACGCGTTGGGATCAGGTGGCGGCTCGTGGGCGGGCAGGGTGCGTGCCAGGATCGAATGCTGGCGCAGCAGCGCATAAAACTCGCCGGTCATCCAGGTTGAAAAATACGTGATCTGGCTGTCAGTGACCGTGACCCACTTGCTATGCGTGCCCGGCAAAACGAGCCGGGCGCTTTGCAGGTTCAACGATTGCAGCGCACCAAAAACCTGCGTTTCCTCGCCACGCATCACGTCGGGAATGCCGCCCGTGTCGATGCTCAGACCGGGCACGATGGCGATGCGGCCCGGAACGACCCAGGCCAGGCGCGCAGCCACGTCGTCAAAACGGGCAGGGCAGGGGCAGTAGGGTGCACCCATCCAGCCCTGCTGGCTGCCGGCCATGCCTGCAATCAAACACAGCGCATCTTGCGTCATCCAGTCGCCGAAGCAGCTTTCAAAAACGGCCGGAAACCCGCCTGGCTCGACGGTGAGGATGCCTCGTGCAAAGGCGCGTTCTTCGGTGACGTTGCCGTTCTCGATGAGCGCGCCGCGCAGGGAGGATGTGCCCCAATCGATGGCGATCAGACGGTTCATTGTGTCAGGCAGTCGCTACAGTTTTGATAGCTGCTCGCGCAGGTATTACCTGGGCTGGAGGGCGAAAACATGCTTGAAAAGCAACTAATGAGGTACTCACGCATGGGTAGTCAGGAAGACAAAGGCATTCACCGCAGAGGCGCAGAGAACGCAGAGCAAGAGGAGGAAAGAAAAACTCTGCGGCCCTCTGCGTTCTCTGCGCCTCTGCGGTGAAGGCTGCTTTTCTTCTGTTGGCTTGAGAAGAGGTCTTCAGGCATTCGAAAACTCAATGGTTGTCACGCGGCACCGCAGACCCCCGCTGCCCGACCAGAAAGTCAAGATCGACGCCTTCGTCAGCCTGCAGCACATGGTCGATGTAGAGCTTCCAGTAGCCTGATGTCATCGGCGGCGCGGGCGCTTTCCACTGGCTCAGCCGGCGCGCCAGTTCGTCGTCGCTGATGTGCAAATGCAGTTTGCGTTCGGGCACATTGAGTTCGATCATGTCGCCGTTGTGCACCACGGCCAGCGGGCCACCGGCTGCGGCTTCAGGCGCGGTGTGCAGCACCACCGTGCCATACGCGGTGCCGCTCATGCGCGCGTCGCTGATGCGCACCATGTCGGTAATGCCTTTGCGCAACACCTTGGGCGGCAGCGGCATGTTGCCGACCTCGGCCATGCCGGGGTAGCCTTTCGGGCCGCAGTTTTTCAGCACCATGATGCAGTGCTCGTCGATGTCGAGGGTCTCGTCGTCGATGCGGGCGTGGAAGTCTTCGATGTTCTCGAACACCACCGCGCGGCCGGTATGCACCATCAAAGCCGGTGTGGCGGCGCTGGGCTTGATGACGGCGCCACGCGGCGACAGGTTGCCGCGCAGCACCGCGATGCCGGCCTTGTCCTTGAACGGCGTGGTCAGCGGCATGATGATGTCAAGGTTGTAGTTCTGCGCATCGGCAATGTTCTCGCCGATGGATTTGCCGTTGGCGGTGATGGCCCCTAAGTGCAGGTGCTGCGCGATTTCTTTCATCACGACTGGCAGGCCGCCGGCGTAGCAAAAATCTTCCATCAAATATTTGCCGGAGGGCTGCAGGTTGACGAGGCAGGGCAGCTCGCTGGCCAGGCGGTCGAAGTCGTCAATCGTCAGTTTCACGCCGATGCGGCCGGCCATCGCGATGAGGTGAATCACCGCGTTGGTCGAGCCGCCAATCGCGGCCAGGGTTTTGATGGCGTTTTCAAACGCCTCACGCGTCAGGATTTTCGACAGCTTCAGGTCTTCATGCACCATCTCGACCGCGCGCCGGCCGGCCATGCGCGCCAGCACGTTGCGCCGGCCATCGACGGCCGGGTAGGCGGCGTTGCCGGGCAGCCCGATGCCGAGGGCCTCGACCATGCTGGCCATCGTCGAGGCCGTGCCCATCGTCATGCAGTGGCCGTGGCTGCGGTGCATGCAGCTTTCGGCTTCAAAAAAATCAGCCAGCTTGAGCGTGCCGGCGCGCACCTGCTCGCTCATGCTCCACACGCCGGTGCCCGAGCCCAGTTCCTGCCCGCGCCACTTGCCGCTGAGCATCGGCCCGCCGCTGACACCAACCGTCGGCAAATCGACACTTGCCGCGCCCATCACCAACGAAGGCGTGGTCTTGTCGCAGCCCATCAGCAACACCACGCCATCAATCGGGTTGCCGCGAATGCTTTCTTCCACATCCATGCTGGCCAGGTTGCGGTACAGCATGGCGGTGGGCCGAAGCAGGGTTTCGCCGAGCGACATGACGGGGAACTCCAGCGGGAAGCCGCCGGCTTCATACACGCCGATCTTCACCTGCTCGGCAATCGTGCGGAAGTGGCTGTTGCAGGGCGTCAGTTCGCTGAAGGTGTTGCAGATGCCGATGACCGGCCGGCCATCGAACTGGTCGTGCGGCACGCCCTTGCCCTTGACCCAGCTGCGGTAGGCAAAGCCGTCGCGGTCTTGCCGGCCGAACCATTGCTGGCTGCGGAGTTCCGACGGTTTCTTTTTGGGCTTGCTGCTGTCGCTCATGGGATCAATCGTGGAGTCTGGATACCTTGGGTGCCAGCCATGCAGGCAGGGCTGTCCCGGGCTACGCGATGGGAGGCCGCCGGGCTTATTCCTTCACCGCGCCCGTCATGCCCGAGACGTAGTATTCGACGAAGAATGAATAAATGACCGCGACGGGCAGCGAGCCCAGCAAAGCCCCGGCCATCAACGCGCCCCAGTGGTACACGTCGCCATCGACAAGCTCGGTGACGACGCCCACAGGGACTGTTTTTACCTCGGAGGACGAGATAAAAGTCAGCGCGTAGATGAACTCGTTCCACGACAACGTGAACGCGAAAATACCTGCTGAAATCAGACCCGGCACGGCCAGTGGCAGGATGATCTTCCAGAGAATTTCAAAGCGGGTAGCCCCGTCGATCAACGCGCACTCTTCCAGTTCGTAGGGGATGGAGCGGAAGTAGCCCATCAGCAGCCAGGTGCAAAACGGAATCAGGAAGGTGGGGTAGGTCAGTATGAGCGCCCAGCGGGTATCAAAAAGGCCGAGCTGAAAGACGATGGCTGCCAGAGGAATGAACAGGATGGACGGAGGCACGAGGTAGGCCAGGAAAATGCTTAGGCCGACGTGGCGTGCGCCCTTGAAGCGCAGCCGCTCGATGGCATAGGCCGCCAGCACTGCGGCGGCGAGTGACACAAAGGTGGAGACCACCGTGACGATGACAGTGTTCCATAGCCAGTCCGGGTAGGACGTTTCAAATACGAGCTTCTTGAAATGGGCCAGCGTGGGGGCGATCACCAGAAACGGGTTGCCGTCGCGTGACAGGAGTTCCGCGTCGGGTTTGAACGCGGTGATCGCCATCCAGTAAAACGGAAACAGCAGGACAAACACGAAGATCCCCAGCGGAATGAACACCGTCACGACACGCCGTGGCAGCGTGTCGAGAAAGCTCATGCCCTGGCTGTCGTTGTCTTTTTGTGCCATGAATACCTTATGCGCCTTGTACGCGTTGTACGAAAAGTCTGCAGACGGACGTCATTTGTCGCTGCCGCCCTGTTGCCAGGCGCGACGCTGCAAGCCAAAGTAACTGAACAAAATGGAGGCCAGCAGGAAAGGCACCATGGCAATCGCAATCGCCGCGCCTTCGCCCAGTGCGCCGCCGGGAATGGCACGCTGGAACGACAGGGTCGCCATCAGTTGCGTGGCATTGAGCGGCCCGCCGCGCGTGAGCACGTAAATGAGCTGGAAGTCTGTGAAGGTGAAAAGTACCGAGAAGGTCATGACCACCGCGATGATCGGCGTCAGAAGCGGGAGGGTGATGAAGCGAAAGCGCTGCCAGCCGCTGGCGCCGTCGATGGCAGCCGCTTCGTACAGCGAAGGCGAGATGGTCTGCAGGCCTGCCAGCAGCGTGATCGCCACAAACGGCACCCCGCGCCAGACGTTGGCCGCGATAGTCGAGAACCGGGCGTTCCAGGGGTCGCCGAGAAAATCGATGTAACGGTCGATCAAGCCGGCTTTCATAAGAACCCAGCTGACTACCGAGAACTGCGCGTCGTAAATCCACCAGAAGGCAATCGCCGACAGCGCGGTAGGCACGATGTAAGGCAGCAGGATGACGGTGCGAAAAAATGTCTTGAAAGGGAGTTTCTCGTTGAGCAGGATCGCCAGCCACAGTCCCAGGACGAATTTCAGCACGCTGGCTACGAAAGTGTAGAACAGCGTGTTGAAGACGGCCAGCTGGGTCACGCTGTCGCCTATCAGATACTGGTAGTTCTCCAGGCCGATCCAGACGCCGCTGCGACCGATCTTGGCATCGGTAAATCCGAGCCAGACGCCCAGGATGAGCGGATAGGTCAGGAACAGCACCAGCAGGAATGCCGCCGGCAGCATGAAAAGAAGGCCCAGGGCGTTTCGGCTGTTTTGCAGCTTTTGCAGCATGGTGAAAATCCGTCGTCCTGCCGTATAAGTTTTCATGCCCCCGGATAGCCCGCTGGGACCGTTCGGGGAATTGTGGAAAGGATGGGCTCAGAGGGCGTCAACGTGACGGCCCTCCGGTCGCGTCGCCCGTCATCAGACCTTGTAGTAACGCTCGGCTCGCTTCTGGGCGCGCTCGGCTGCCTCCTGCGGTGTCCGGGAGCCACTGCCGGCCTCTGCCACCATGTCAAGGATGATGAAGTCGGCAATCGCGGCGGCCGAGGCGTAACCCATTTCGCCGGCGTAGCCCAGCGGCCGCATGACCTTCATCGCGTCGCGGTACGGCGTGTTTTTGGGATCGACGGTCCATATCGGATTGGACTCGTAGGCCTTCAGCGGCTGGCAGGTGTAGCCGTTGCTGGCCTGCATCCACGGGCCGAACTGCTCCTCTTCCATCATGAAGCGCAGGAACTCCTTGGCGGCTTTCGGGTACTTGGTGTGCTTGTAGATCATCTGGTTGAAAAACAGATTGAACTCGGTGGGCACGCCGGCCGGGCCGATCGGAAAGTTGGCGTGCTGGATGTCCTTGGCCATTTCCTGCAGTTTGGGGTCTTGCGAGGTTTTGGCCGCATAGTAGATCGAGATACCGTTGGCCGTGACGCTGATCTGGTTGTCCAGAAATGCCTTGTTGTTGTTCGGGTCGAGCCACGACAAGGTGCCGGGTACAAAGGTGCCATACAGCTCCTTGCCGTACTCGAGTGCCTTGACGGTCTCGGGGCTGTTGATCACCACCTCGTTTTTCTCGTTGACGATCTTGCCGCCGTGCGACCAGACCAGCCAGTGCGCCCAGGCCTGGTCGCCGGTGGCATGGCCGAGCGCGAAGCCGCCGGGTGTGCCTTTTTCCTTCAAGGCCTTCATGAGCTTGAGGAAACCGTCGGTGTCGCGGGGGAAGGTGTTGAAGCCAGCTGCCTTGACCTGGCTTTCGCGGTACACGATCGCGTTGCCGGCGGCACCCAGAGGCAGACCGATCCATTTGTTGTTGCGCTTGAGGTATTGCTCGCACACCGGATACCAGCCGCCGTATTTCTTGCCCAGGTAGTTGGCCAGATCGGTCACGTCCACGAGCTTGTCGGGGTAGAGATTGGCGTCGTCGTTGGTGGACAAAATGATGTCGGGGCCCGCGCCGGCATTGGCGGCCACTGCAGCCTTGGGCCGCACATCTTCCCAGCCCTCGTTGTCCACCCGGACTTCAATGCCGGTCAGCGCGGTGAACTTCTTGACGTTGGCCATGTACTGGTCCTCGTCGCCCTGGACAAAGCGCTTCCAGCGCAGCACGCGCAGCTTGGCGCCTTTTTCAGGCTGGTTGTTCCATTGCGCCTGCGCCGAGGCGGGCCACAGCATGGGCGCAGCGGCGATACCGGCGGCGGCCGATGTCTTTTTAAGAAACTTGCGACGGTTGAACTCGGACATGAAACGCTCCTTGGGGTGGGTCAAGCAACAAAATCAGGTGTCGCCGGCACTTAGCCGGTCAGGCGCATACCACTGGCAGCATCAAACAAATGCGCGCGAAGCGGGTCGGGGCGAAGCCTGATGGTTTCGCCGGGCCTGAACGCGTGGCGTTCACGAAACACGCTGGTGACTTCGACGCCGGCAATCTTGGTGAAGATCTGGGTGTCGGCCCCGGTGGGTTCGACCACCACCACCTCGGTCGCCACACCCTCTCCGGCATCAGCCAGATCAATGTGTTCGGGCCGCGTGCCGTAGATGACCTGCTGGCCGTCCTGGCCGCTTGCATGGATCGGCGCGGGCAAGGACAGGCCGCCCGCGAGCTCCACCGTCGCTGCGCCGCCGCTGCGCCTGAGCACACCCGGCAGGAAGTTCATGGAGGGTGAGCCGATGAAGCCCGCCACGAACTGGTTGGCAGGATGGTCATACAGTTCCAGCGGCGTGCCGGTCTGCTCAACGATGCCGTCGCGCATCACGACGATCTTGTCGGCCATGGTCATGGCCTCGATCTGGTCGTGCGTGACATAGACCGACGTGGTCTTGAGGCGCTGATGCAGCTCCTTGATTTCAGTGCGCATCTGCACCCGCAGCTTGGCGTCCAGGTTCGACAGGGGTTCGTCAAACAGGAACACCTGGGGGTCACGCACAATGCACCGGCCCATGGCGACACGCTGGCGCTGACCGCCCGACAACTGGCGCGGGAAGCGGTCGAGCAAATCGACGAGCCCCAGAATGTCGGCGGCCTTCATGACCCGTTCCTGGACCATGGTTTTGGATTGCCTGGCGAGCATCAGGCTGAAGGCCATGTTGTCGCGCACGGTCATGTGCGGGTAGAGCGCGTAGTTCTGAAACACCATCGCGATGTCCCGCTCCTTGGGCATCATCTTGTTGACGACTTTGCCGCCGATGAGGATTTCGCCAGCCCCTATTTCTTCGAGGCCCGCAATCATGCGCAGCAGCGTGGACTTGCCGCACCCCGAGGGCCCGACGAGCACGGTGAACTGGCCGTCCTCAATCTCGATATTCACGCCACGAATGACGTGGGTAGCGCCGAAGTATTTCTCGACGCCCTTGATTTGAACTGCAGCCATGGTGTCTTCGCGGGTGATGTTTGGGAACCCTGGAACGAAAACAGTTTTAGCATGGAACCATTGGAATGTCATCAGCATCAACCAGCTTGGTGATTGTTGGCTGCGAGGTCAGTGGGTCGGTGCCGTTAAAGCGCGCATTGAACAATGCTGCCTGCCGCAACAACCCATCTGTCGCTGCAGGCCCCGAGCGCGCGGAAGCAGACAAGCGTGCGTAATTTCTGCGCACGCGGTGGGTCGCTATAAAAATAGTAGCTGCTAGCGCAGGTTCCGCCTGGGCTGCAGGCCTGAAAAGCTTGAAAAGACGGTCAGACGTCAGTGCAGGTCAGAAGACAGCAAGAGGCGTTGACCTGTACGAGCCGACTTCAGCGCGTTGACCAGCGCATGGGCCACCTGGCTTGCCTGCACGGGGCGGTAGTTGGCGGGGATGAATGGCTTGAGGAGAGCCGCGGCCCAAAGCGCGATGGTTTCGGCGGAGCGTGATTCCTGCATCAGTGAGGCACGGTCGCCTGCCAACAGGGAAGGGCGCGCGATCACGACAGCGTCAAAACCAAGCTGGCTCACTGCCTCTTCCATCTCGCCCTTCACGCGGTTGTACAAAACCCTGGACTGGCTGTCGGCGCCCATGGCGCTGACCACCGCCAGCCGGGTGGCACCTGCACCACGGGCTGTGCGCGCCACGCGAACCACGGCATCGAAATCAACAGCACGAAACGCTTGCGGGCTGCCGGCTACCTTGAGGGTTGTGCCCAGTGCTATGAAAACGTCGTCCACCGGCGGCAGCGCAAGATCGTCGAAAGACCTTGCGATGTGTGCCACCAGTTTGGGATGCTGCTGGCCGGGCGCGCGACGCCCCACCGCATGGACTGACGACCAGGCCTTATCGGCCAGTAAACGGGCCAGGACCGCCTGGCCGACGAGGCCCGTTGCTCCGGCCACCACCGCCACCCGCGCCGCCGCCGCCACCGGAGCGTCCGCCACGGAAGTTGCCGCGGTTGCCGCCGGTAGGCTGCCCGGAGGACGGGAAGCCTGAGGAGGCGTGGCTGGCGGGTTGCTGATTGTCGAAGTCATTGCGTGGCTCGCCTCGTGGGTCGTTGCGCGGACCGCGTGGATCCTGACGCTGTTGTTCGTCGCGCTGGCGCGGTGCCTGTGCCTGGCGCGGCTGGCCCGAAGGCTGCGCCCCGTAGCCAGAATTCTGGCGCGGCTGGCCGGGGTTTGGCGTGCGCGGACCGCGTCCGAAATTGCCGCCGCCCCTTTCGCCATTACCGCCATTACCCCCATTGCCTCCCTGGCCGGCGTTATTGCCGCCACCCGCCGGACCGCGACCACGGCCGCCGCCACCACCGCCACCGCCGGCACCGCGCGCCGGCTGGGCGCCTTTGGTGTCACGGATGCGCTGCATCATTTCGCTGCGCGCGGCCTTGGCGGCTGCCTGCATCACGTCACGGCTTGGCGGTTTGCCCAGACCGCCCCAGATGGTCTGGCGGCCCATGGCCAGCGGCTCAGCTTTTTCGCCGGGCTCGGCTTCAAAGCCAGCCACGATGACTTTTTCGATATTCTGCTTGGTGAAGCGTTCGATGTCCTGCATGAAGCCTTCTTCGTCGAGGCATACAAGACTCACGGCCTCGCCGCTGTTGCCGGCACGGCCGGTGCGGCCAATGCGGTGCACATAGTCTTCGCTGACGTTCGGGATTTCGTAGTTCACGACGTGCGGCAGCTCGTCAATGTCAATGCCGCGGGCGGCGATGTCGGTGGCAACCAGCGCGCGAATCGTGCCGTCTTTAAAACCCTGCAGGGCCTGGGTACGCGCCGTCTGGCTCTTGTTGCCGTGCAGTGCCAGCGCCTCGATGCCGTTTTTGGTCAGATGCTCTGCCACGTTGTTGGCGCCGAACTTGGTGCGCGTAAACACCAACACCTGGCTCCAGTTGTGCTCGTTGATGATGTGCGTCAGCAGCGCCTTCTTCTTGCTGCGGCTCACGGGGTGAATGGTCTGCGTGATGCGCTGCACCGTGGTGTTGCGCGGGGTGACTTGAATGTGCAGCGGGTCGCGCAGCAGGCCATTGGCCAGCTCGCGGATCTCGTCGCTGAAGGTGGCGGAAAACAGCAGTGACTGCTTTTGTTTCGGCACCAGTGCCAGCACTTTTTTGATGTCGTGGATGAAACCCATGTCGAGCATGCGGTCGGCTTCGTCGAGCACCAGCATTTGCACCTGGCCCAGGTCGAGCGTGCCCTGACCGGCGTGGTCGAGCAGGCGGCCCGGCGTGGCCACCAGAATGTCCACGCCACGGCGGAGTTTCTCGATTTGCGCGCCCATGCCGACACCGCCGAACATGACCATCGAGGTCAATTCGAGGTATTTGCCGTAGGTGCGAACACTTTCTTCAACCTGTGCGGCGAGTTCGCGCGTCGGCGTCATGATCAGGCAGCGCACGGCGTTGACGCCACGGCGGTTGGTCAGGCGCGGCTCGGTGCTCAGGCGCTGCAGCATCGGCAGCACAAACGCGGCAGTTTTGCCGGTGCCGGTCTGGGCGCCGCCCAGAAGGTCGCCGCCTGCCAGCACGGCAGGAATGGCTTGCGCCTGGATGGGTGTGGGGGTGTCGTAGCCCTGCTCAAGCACGGCTTTAAGAATGGCCGGAGCCAGGTTCAGATTTTCAAAGGTCATGGTTTTGCACCGTCTTGGTGCTTTTGATCGGCCTGTTGGGTGCTTGTTATGAAGCAACCCGCCAGTGATAGGCAGATGGGGTCAGGAAGTCGGGCCGAAACATCGCAGGCGGCTATGAGAAATAGACCCTGGGATGTGCCCAAAAGTCGCGGGTAACTGGAGCCAGCGACAACCCCATTGTCTCACGGAACGATAATCGGGGGTTAAAGGCAATATTGCGGCACCAGCGGGCGCGGCTTGCAGCTTAATCCGGCGTCGTGGTTACCCACTATCTGCCGTTTCTTGTTACCCCTTTGTTTTTTCATTTTTTGAGATAGATCTGATGGCTCAGTACGTATTTACCATGAACAAGGTCGGCAAGATCGTGCCGCCCAAGCGTCACATTCTGAAAGACGTTTCGCTCAGTTTTTTCCCCGGCGCCAAAATCGGCATGCTGGGCGTCAACGGCTCGGGCAAATCCACCCTGCTCAAGATCATGGCCGGTCTCGACAAGGAAATCGAGGGCGAGGCCACACCGATGCCTGGTCTGAACATCGGCTATCTGCCGCAGGAGCCCAAGCTGAACCCCGACCATACCGTGCGCGAGAGTGTCGAGGCGGGCATGGGTGCCGTGTTTGCTGCCAAGGCGCAGCTCGAAGCCGTGTACACCGCCTATGGCGAGCCCGATGCCGACTTTGATGCGCTGGCTGCCGAGCAGGCCCGGCTGGAGGCGATCATTGCGACCTCAGGTACCGATTCAGAGCACCAGCTCGAAATTGCGGCCGACGCGTTGCGCCTGCCGCCGTGGGATGCACAGATTGGCATCTTGTCGGGCGGTGAGAAGCGTCGTGTGGCCCTGTGTAGTCTGCTGCTGTCCAAACCCGACATGTTGCTGCTTGATGAACCCACCAACCACCTCGACGCTGAATCCGTCGACTGGCTGGAGCAGTTTTTGCAGCGCTACTCGGGCACCGTCGTGGCGATTACCCACGACCGCTACTTCCTCGACAACGCCGCCGAATGGATTCTGGAACTCGACCGGGGCCATGGCATCCCGTGGAAGGGCAACTACAGCACCTGGCTGGAACAAAAAGGCGAGCGCCTCGCCCAGGAGCAAAAAGGCGAAGAAGCCCGCGCCAAGGCCCTGAAAAAAGAGCTGGAATGGTCGCGCCAGAACCCCAAGGCACGCCAGGCGAAAAGCAAGTCGCGGATTGCGCGCTTTGAAGAACTGAGCGATTTTGAATACCAGAAGCGCGTCGAAACCAACGAGATCTTTATTCCTGTGGCTGAACGCCTGGGCCATCAGGTCATTGAATTCCACAACGTCACCAAATCGTTTGGCGACCGCGTGCTGATCGACAACCTCAGCTTCACCGTTCCTGCAGGCGCCATCGTCGGCATCATCGGCCCGAACGGTGCAGGCAAGTCCACGCTGTTCAAGCTGATCGCCGGCCGCGAAAAACCGGACAGCGGCGAAGTGGTGATTGGTTCGACCGTCAAGATGGCGTTTGTAGACCAGAACCGCGATGACCTGGCCAATGAAAAAACCGTCTGGGAAGACATCTCGGGCGGGCTCGACATTCTGAACGTCGGCAAGTTCCAGATGCCCAGCCGCGCGTATGCCGGCCGCTTCAACTTCAACGGCGGCGACCAGCAAAAACGTGTCGGCACACTGTCGGGCGGTGAGCGCGGGCGTCTGCACCTGGCCAAAACGCTGATTGCCGGCGGCAACGTGCTGATGCTTGACGAGCCGTCAAACGACCTGGACGTGGAAACGCTGCGCGCTTTGGAAGACGCGCTGCTCGAGTTTGCCGGCTCCATCATGGTCATCAGCCACGATCGCTGGTTTCTGGACCGTATTGCCACGCACATTCTGGCTGCCGAAGGCGACAGCCAGTGGACCTTTTTTGACGGCAACTACCAGGAATATGAGGCCGACAAGAAGAAGCGTTTGGGTGAAGAAGGCGCCAAACCGAAGCGCATGCGTTACAAGGCCTTGAAATAGTGCCCCCACGTTTGCTCACTGCGTGTAGCGCTCTGCCCCCCGAGGGGGCCGCTGCGCCTGCGGTCTGGCGAAGCCAGTCCCGCGGCCCCTGTTTGCATTTCGGGCGCGTATTACAAATCTGCGTATGTCTATGACGGACGAATCTGTCCTTGTGGCGACCCGTCACTGGCTTGAAAAAGCCGTGATCGGGCTGAACCTGTGCCCGTTCGCCAAAGCGGTGTACGTGAAAAACCAGGTGCGTCTGGTGGTGAGCCACGCCCGGCACGCTGATGATCTGCTCGAAGAGCTGGACCGGGAGCTGGATCTTCTGGTTGCCACGCCTGCGGCGGAGCTCGACACCACGCTGCTGATTCACCCGACACTGTTTGAAGACTTCCTGGACTTCAATGACTTTCTGGAGATTGCCGAAGGTGTGGTGGATGAGCATGAGCTCGAAGGCGTGGTGCAACTGGCGAGTTTTCACCCGCAGTTTCAGTTTGAAGGCACCGAGCCGGACGACATCAGCAACTACACCAACCGCGCACCGTTTGCGATCCTCCATTTGCTGCGCGAGGAAAGCGTGGAAAAGGCGGTTGAGGCTTTTCCGCAGGCTGACGCCATTTACGCGCAGAACATTGCCACGCTGGAAAAGCTGGGCCACGAGGGCTGGAAAGCGCTGGGCCTGTAGCCGAACGCTGAACGCAGCTTGTGCGGTCAGCCGGCGGGGCTGCGTCTGCGTTGCAGCGCGGCGGTCACTGCACGCGGATCCAGGCCGTACATCTCGGCAAACTCATCGGCAGACTTCCCGCTGCTCTCGAAAGCCCTGAGTAGAGCGTCTTGCCTGGCCAGCGCCTCATGGTGTTCGGCGAGGGCTTCTTCAAGCAAAGCGGTAGCTTCAGGATCGTTGGTCTGCACCCTTGCCAGATACTCCTGACGCGTCAGCCCCGATGCTTCAAACGCCTGCCGGAGCTGTGCCCGAAATTTTGGCCGCAGGTCTTCCCTGGCGCGCGCCTGGCGGCGGCGGAACAATTCCAGCAAAGCCAGATAGACATGCTCGGGCGAGACGTCTTCCACGGCCACACCCTGCAAGTCGTGGCGTTTTTCTCCGGCAGCCACGCTTTGCAGGTAACGCGTTGAGCGAGTGTGCATGCCCAAGGCAGCTTTCAGGGAGTTGCGCTCAAAGCATTCCGGATGGTTGGCCAGCAGCTCCTGAAAAATGCCCAACTTGAGCGGAAGAAACTTCGCACCGAACAGGTGTGGGTAGAGCTCAAACAGCTTTTCAAGCACGGCATGGACGGAGCGTGCGGGATCCGGTGCGATGGATGACGCATCCGGCGAGGTGGATTCGCTGGTCTGATCGGGGGCTGGCGGTGGCGTGCTGGTCATAGAGTTCATTGGGGAAAGCAACCCGTGATTGTCATGCAATTGGAGTCCGCGTCGGGGATTTGGGTCAGTAATGAGGAGGAGCGTCGGTGGTCAGGCTGCGCAATTCAGCAGTTTCAGCCTTGGCCGTGGTCTGATTGAGGTGCGTGATCTGCCGAATCAGACTGTCGATTTGTTGCTGCTGGCGCACGATGACTTCATCAAGCCGCTCCAGCAAATCTTCGGTGAATGAGGCTTTGATCTCAAGCTCGTTGAGACGGTGCTCAATGTGGGCGATGGGTCCCATGGTGTTGGCTGGGTATGAATTCCGCAGGGCGTTTCAGGGCTACAGGTGGCCATCAGGCCCCCTCGGTGCGGACAGCGGCGGGATGCCTGTTATTTCCTCCCGTTTCCCGGCGTCCAGTCCTTGCTGTGCGGTTTGTCACATCAAAAAACGTCATTTGTTGTGCTTGATTGTCCCGCCGGTTGAGGCGTAGTATCGGGCCGTCTTGAGTTTTCACCGGGCTCTTTGATGGTTTCATCAAAAGTGTTACCGACTGTCCTCAGACCGCAACCCTGCTGGGGCGCTTGCTGGCAGGACTCATCCTTGTTCCGCAAACAGGAGCCGTTCATGAGGGCATGTCGCTTCCCGGTTTTATGCCGATCCGCTATCGCAGTGGTCGCAGTTGCATGGGGACCCTCTGCGTTCGCGGCAGAGCCAAAGCCCCGCTGTGACCGACTGCGGTCCCGTTGCGTTTGAAGCCACGGCACTCCCGCACTGGCCTTCAAATTCGTCACTGCGCTGCGATCCGCGACTGCCGGCTCCCTTGCTTGTCGGCGACTACATCACGTTTAACGGCATGCTGACCGAAGACACCCCGGGCAGCGGCTCATACTTTCATGCAGCCCATGCCGAGCATGCGATGGCGGGCATCTATACCTCGCCCGGGGTTGACCCGGCTTACGTGTTCATCGAAGAGGCGCTCGCGGGCACGCTGGGCGAACCCTATCCGGACATTGATCAGGAGCAGACATCGCGCTTTCGCCTGGTCGGTTTCGTCACCGACCCCTCGCGCCGCGTGGATGTTTTTCTCGTTGACGTGGCCGGCTCTGG